>NVTR01000054.1 GCA_002732955.1 Marinosulfonomonas sp. | reverse complement strand
TGCCCGCGAAAATGCTCACCACTGAGCCAAAAGGTTCAGACGTGCTGACCGGTGATGATGGCAACCCGGTCAAGAGGAGCTTGTTTGCCCCGTTTCTGAAGGCAGAGCTAAATGAGGAAGAACAGGGCGTGGCGATCATGCTGGACGGTAACGCTGCCATATCATGGTGGCATCGCAACGTTGCCATGGCGAACGCTGGCTATGGGCTTCAGGGCTGGAAACGCGGTCGCATTTATCCCGATTTCATTTTTTCCGCACAAGGAACTGGAAAGGCGCGTAGGCTCGTTGCTTTGGAAACCAAGGGTGATCACCTGCAAAACCCTGATACCGACTACAAGCGCGATTTGTTGGCTTTCCTGAGTAATAATTTTGATTGGGAAAATGCGGTTCCCGCTGGTCAGCTAAAACTGGAGAACACCGGTGAAACTGTCGAGTGTGCGCTAATTTTGATGGCGGACATCAAAACCAAATTGCCCGACTTTTTAAAGTAACACGCCACAGGGCATATCTGACTGTTCATTTGCGGCTTTTGCACCCTTTAAACCAATGAGTCCCTTGATCGTAAGTATGTGCAGCGAGTCCATTCGATGCAGGCATGCAACGCTCAATATGCGTCGTCTTGCTTCCGTAATGCTTCCGGCCAACACGAAAGGAATTTTTCGGAAAATATTTACTCAGGTAAGTTATTGTTTTTAATAAATAAAATGGTGAGCCGTGATGGGTTCGAACCATCGACCTACTGATTAAAAGTCAGTTGCTCTACCAACTGAGCTAACGGCCCACTCGAAGCGCCTGCCTAACCCCGAGCCCGTAAAGGGTCAAGTAAAAACGCCCCACTTCTTTCCAATCATATTGGCACAGGCTATATCGCGGTTAATGCAGGAAAATAGACATATACAGAACCTGGCGTTTATGAAAATGCACGGGCTTGGAAACGACTTCGTGGTTATCGATTCACGTGGCCGGGATTCTGTGGTGACATCTGCATTGGCACAAGCTCTTGGCGACAGACATCGTGGCATTGGGTTTGATCAGCTGGCTGAAATTCGCAGCGGCAGCGATTCCGATATCGCGCTGACTTTCTGGAACGCCGATGGCTCAACTGCCGCGGCCTGTGGCAATGCAACCCGGTGCGTGGCGCAGCATGTTATGGCAGAACTGGGAAAACAGAGCTTATCCATTCGCACGCCACGCGGCGTGCTGGAAACAGTGCTGAACGGTGACGGACTGGTTAGCGTAAATATGGGCCAACCCCAGTTTGAATGGGAYGAAATCCCACTGGCCCGCCAAACCGACACCCGGCACTTAGAAATCAATGGCGATCCGATTGCGGTTGGTATGGGCAACCCCCACTGCGTGCTTTTCGTCGATGAGGTCGAAGCTGTCGATATTGCCGCTCAAGGCAGCGAGTTAGAGCACCACCCCCTGTTCCCACAAGCCACCAACGTCGAATTTGCCGAAATTCGGTCCCGCAGCGAAATACGGATGCGTGTCTGGGAGCGTGGCACCGGCATCACACTGGCTTGCGGTTCAGGCGCCTGCGCAACAGCGGTTGCGGCGCATATCCGCGGTCTGACTGACCGTGTGGTCAGAATGGAGCTCGACGGCGGCTGGATGTCACTGGACTGGCGTGATGATGGTGTTTGGATGACCGGTCCAACGGCGCATGTCTTTGATGCCACCTTGACGCCTGCGTTTTTGGATAACCTCTGATGTCCCTTAAGCCGCCGGTATTCTCGACTCTTGGTTGTCGCCTGAACGCCTATGAAACCGAGGCAATGAAAACTTTGGCAAGCGACGCGAACATCAACGACACGGTGGTGGTTAATACCTGTGCTGTCACTTCAGAAGCCGTTCGAAAAGCCCGCCAGGAAATCCGAAAATTGCGAAAGGCCAACCCAACCGCCCGCTTGGTTGTAACCGGATGTGCGGCGCAAATCGAACCCGAAACATTCGCCAAGATGCCCGAGGTTGATCTGGTCATCGGCAACACGGAAAAAATGCAGCCCAAAACCTGGGCCACCATGGCCCCTGATTTCACTGGCGAAACCGAAAAGGTGCAAGTCAACGACATCATGTCAGTCACCGAAACTGCCAACCACCTTATTGATGGTTTCGGCACCCGCAGCCGCGCTTATGTGCAGGTTCAAAACGGCTGTGATCATCGCTGCACGTTTTGCATCATTCCCTATGGCCGCGGCAATTCGCGCTCGGTCCCGGCCGGTGTAATCGTTGAACAGATCAAACGCCTTGTGGATCGTGGCTATAATGAAATCGTGCTTACCGGCGTAGACCTTACCAGCTGGGGTGCGGACCTGCCCGCCACCCCGAAACTGGGTGATCTGGTGATGCGCATACTGCGACTGGTCCCCGATCTGCCACGCCTGCGGATTTCGTCGATTGATTCAATTGAAGTAGACGAAAACCTGATGCAGGCCATCGCCACTGAGCATCGACTGATGCCACACTTACACCTGTCACTTCAGGCTGGTGACGATATGATCCTGAARCGCATGAAACGCCGCCACTTGCGCGATGATGCAATCCGGTTTTGCCAGGACGCCCGCAAACTCCGCCCCGATATGACCTTTGGGGCTGACATCATTGCCGGATTCCCGACCGAAACTGACRCGATGTTTGAAAAYTCGATGCTACTGGTAGAAGAATGCGATCTGACCTGGCTGCATATATTCCCTTATTCCCCGCGCCCGAACACCCCCGCTGCCAGAATGCCCCAGGTTGACAGAATGCTGGTCAAAGAACGTACAAAACGACTGCGTAAAGCTGGACAGTCACAGGTAGCATCCCATCTGGATAACCAGATCGCAAAATCTGCCACCATCCTGATGGAACGCCCCCGCATGGGCAGAACCGAACAATTTGCAGAGGTCACCCTAAAGCAGGACCAACATATTGGTTCTTTGATCAACGTGAAAATAACCGGCGTTAAGGATAATCAGCTAACAGCCAACCTAAAACCCGAATTGTAAATTCCTGGTAAGCGTTAAAAATACGCTGTCAGAATTTGCTGTCGCAATGGCATCGCCCGAATTCTGGCGATGCGAATAGCCAACAGATATGTCCCAATCCGGCGTTAACGCCTGTGAATAGGACGCGGACAAAGTCGCGCGGTTTAGCGCCGCAGCAGAGCCAGCACCGCCATCCTCGGAGCGGCTGAGATCAAGCGACAGGTTTATCCCGGCATTGGAGTTCAGTGTCTTTTGATAGGCAATCGCCAAAGTAGAAAACTTAATATCCTGATTCAGGTTGTCTGTATAAAGCGACTGGCTCAGGTCCAGTGTAATTCCGCCATTTGATAACTGCTTCGTGTAGGTCGCTGTTGCCAGTAGCTGAGCATCGYTGCCTGACACCATATCCACTGTCAACCTAGCTGTCAGGTTGCCATCCGGCAAATCCAAAGACCGCCCAAATGTCAACGCCGTTGAAGATAAAGTATCAGAATCATCAAACTGAATATTGCCAAACGCCGTCCCGTTTGTAAGCGTCTGCGTCAGCCCGACACCCCCCAAGAACCCGTTCGCCACAGTCGTAATTCCGCTGGCGGTCGTTGATTTATCACGAAAGCCAATATTGCCGGTAAGCGCCAGCGCATTCGCCAAATCATGGTTAACACTGAATGAATAATCAGTCGTTTGCGAACTGGTAGATATCGCATCACTTGAATCGTAATCCGTATACGACGCCGCCAAAGTTCCCTGTGTTGACGGTGAAATCCGCATATTTGCGCTTATTCCAACCTGTGAAGTCGTCTCATCAAACAGCAGCGGGTTTGTTATGCTCTCATAGTCACGCTGGTCATACGAGGCGTTCAGCGAAAAACCTAACGGTGCATTAACACCCCAGTTATAGACCAACGCAGCATTTGCTGTGGTCAACGTACCCGTATCAACAATAATTGAGGTTGCCGCTGACGGATCAGCATCGAACGCGCTGGTAACATCGCCGTTCCAAAAGCTCCCGTTCAGGTCCAGATTGCTGTTTGCAGATTCACGAAAATAGCGCAGCGTTCCGGTKGGTGAGTTGAAAGTACTTACCGACCCACCACCAAGGGTTTGCGAAAACGTCAGGCCGGTATTRCCGAAAAATTCCAGCAACTGAGTRCTGGTTTCCGAACGAACCGAAAACGCCARTGTCTCAGTAAAATCAAAAACAGTGCCAGGCGAAACGGCCGCAAGATCCGGATTGGTATCCAGGTCCGCGGCTGTCGTAAGCGTAAAGCTTCCCGAWATCGCAGAATTCTGTGCAAAGGCTTCGGTCGCCCCAAAAGCGACGACCGTTACCGTAAGAGCTGCCTGTATTGTTTTTGTTATGCCCCGGTCCATAGCTTCCTACTCAAATAATCGACGTTCTGGCACCACAACCACATCACCGCGCGTTAGCATGATCGAATTTGCGCTGGCTGATCCGTTTTCGATAGCCTTGAAGTTAAAGTTGAACACTGAAACCTGACCGGTYTTGCGATCAGTGCGACGCAACTGAATGCGCTTCTTAGCGGCGAATTTTGTAAAGCCACCGGACTCTGCCAGAAACTGCAACAGGCTGGTACCAGACCGGACCTTTGACTTGCCGGGGTTATTCACAGCACCCATGATATACACATCAAAGGATGAAGAAGTACCCGTCGAAGGCTTCGGGCCAGCATTAAGTGACTCGATGGTCACAAACACGCTTGGCGAACTGGCGAAATTCGGTGCAAGCCCGGCAACGATGCTTGCTTGAACCATGCCYAASGTCWGCCCACCGGCGTTTACACTACCKGCTAACGGCATGCTTACGGTGCCATCTGGCAATACCAGCGCATTACGATTTAGGGATGCGTCTTCAAGAACTTCTATCCGTAACACATCACCCGGTTGAATTTTGTAAGATTCCTGCGCCGATGCAATCGACCCAAAAACAATCAGCATTAATGCGCTTAACAGTATACGTGTCATTTTGCGCTCCCCTTCAATACAATAGTTAATTTATAGTCCTACAACACTCTACCCCTAAACGAAATTAGATACATTTTTTACGCTGAATTCACTGRCTTCGTATCGYCGCAGCAACACAAARCCTGCAWTTTCGGCGGATACTAACTGATTCAGAACCAATTACGCCTTATTWWGTGGCCTATAWCCCGCCAKRCGCWRGGATCGTGGATCWAWYAGCAACGCCAGAATCCARCCTGAAACRAAGCCCCCAAGATGGGTTTCCCAGGCCAACTGGCCGCGCATTAYCCACCATAAAAYCAGATTCAACGCAAAAAGCAGCAGAATCACTTTCAAAACCGGCCACAACGGTCGTTTAGAACGAACGAGACGTTGGACTTCCCAGGCCACAATCGCCCCCGCAAGCCCAAACAGCGCCCCGGACGCCCCAATCATCGGTTGAACGCTCTGGGACAGCAGGGCAAACCCTACACCACCGCCCAGCATTGATCCGATATATAGCACCAGGAACCGAACCTGCCCAATACGCTGGATGACCGGCTTGCCAATCGAAAACAACGTGAACATGTTCACCGCAAAATGGATGATACCACCGTGTAAAAACCCATAGCTCAGGAACATGACATAAGGCTGGGCCGCAAAATTGGCACGCCAGTCCCCCAGCAAACCCTGCCAGAAACCACCATACTGATACGCCAGACCACGCCACCGCAACGTGCCGACAATTCCCAGATCCGCAGCACTCAGCACCAGTTCAACCAGCGCACAAATCCCAAAGATTGCCAAAACAACCCGGTTAGGTTTTTGCAAAATCCCGTGTTTTTTAACGTCGCTCATCGGTTAACATTTAACGAATAGCAACCACGTTGCAAGCTGATCGACAAACACCGAATTCAGGGTCTAAAGTGGTACAAACCGTGGTAATTTGGACAGACTGGCCCGCATAAACCGCTGCATCCGTGCGTCCGCATCCTCTGGCGTCTCTCCCACCCCGATGGGCGTCACAAACCGAACCAGCGCACCATCTGTGCGCCCGGTTGTAACGCTGCTAATCAGAACACTAAGCTTGGCGGATATATCATTGGTGATCCGCTCACCGCGCTGTTCAAACCAGTAATACACCAGTTGCATCGAAGTACCCTTTTGGATCACCGCGCGGTTCACTTCAAACTGGCCATATGATGTATCGGTCAGATCCAGTGCATAGGGCTCTAGGCTGAATATCTCCCAGCCACCCACTGGCAGACAAATTTCCGGCGAATGGATGCCCTCACCCGATGTCTGATCATTGTAAAAGGCTACAAACATGTTCACATAATYGGCTTCCGCAGTCTTGTTATAGGTCGCGTTCACATAGTCATCCGCTCCCAAAACCACTTCAACGCCGCTGTCCAGCTTTGACGTAAAGCCGCTCCATCCATCGAAATTCCGTGGGAATAGCGAAAATGGTGCCCGCTCTACAATCACCCGGTCCGCATGCGGTGCGTAAACCCATGCAGCTGATGCAGCACCCGTCAGCAACGCCACCGACAACAGCGCAACCGAACCCTTTATTACAAATATCCGCGACATGATCTGGCCGAACCCTTCGAAATCCAGATCAATYGTATCGGCGAGCGGTTTAGGATCAGTGGTTAGTTTTTGCAGCCCAATCGCCATCAGAAACAGGAGCCCTACACAGGCCAGAAATATCACCCAGCCCTCAAAGAAATGCAAAAACCCTTCCGCCTGCTCAATCCCATACTGGTTAACCAAGACGCCGATCACCCCGATACGAAACGAATTCATCAACACAGTAATAGGTGCCGCCGCTAACAGCAAAACTGCTTTATGCCAGAATGGTCCGCGATAAAGGATCGAAAACAGATAGGAAAATGACAGGATCGGGAAAAGGTAACGAAGCCCCGAACAAGCCTCGGCAACCTGTAACTTATAGACCCCCAGATCAATAATGTTACCTTCCAGAAAAACCGGAACCCCGGCAACAGACACGAACCAGACACCCACAACTGATGAAACTGTTTGTAAAAATACCGTAAGCTTCCAGTATAAAATCTGCGGCAGCGGCAGCATGAAAATCAAATGCAGAACCGGTGCCCAATGGGTCTTGCCCCGCGCCCARCCAAAACTGGTCAGCACCAMGCCGCCAACCCAAATAACAAACGCATAGGTAACAATATCCGCCACCTGCATAAGATTGCCCAAAAACGCTATCGCCAGGGCAATGCCGATCACGATTATCCCCGGCCAGCGGTCGCTGACATTTGTCAGCGGCATTGGCGCTTTTCGCAGCTCCCGCAGGAACAGATACAGCGAAATAATCGGGATCAGCGGGCCGTGGCTGTACTCAGCTGTTGACCACGCTGCCCCCAGCGATTTGAAGCCCAGCCAGAATATCGGTACAGACGCGAGAAATAACAGGCAGACCCCCGCAAAGCCCATCGGATTCACGGCCGGAAAAGACACGCCTTTCCAACGGGTATTTGTTATTTCACTCGACACAACTGGATCCTAACACATGTTGACCAAAAAATCGGCATTGACCTTCGAATCTAGCAACAGAATAGCCTAATTCACCTCTCAGCGGGGGATTGCCCACTAAATCGTGTAAATTTGTCATTCCCCGCTTTGTGCGCTGTTTTGCGCTGCCTGTAACCGGTTAATCTCTTCCCGTGACAACTGCACAAATTCACGGCTATCCGCAGCACTTGTAAGTGCAATCACCTTCTTGAATTGTTCCAGCGCCTCATCTTCGCGCTTTGTCGCCAAATAGGCCCGCGCCAGATGGTACTGCACCATCGGATCATTGATCAGCACACGCGCCGCCGGCTCCAAAGAACGCACCGCTTCATCCACTTSGCCACGCARAWATGCGATCCAGCCAAAAGTATCCTGATAGGGCGCAATCGTTGACGGTCGYAAACGCCGCGCAATRGTATTCGCCCGYTCAATTGACGCGGCATCGCTGCGCGTGGTCGACAGCAAACTGGCCAGATTATTCGCAATCACCAGATTTTCACTATCCAGCGCATACATCTCTTCATAGATAGYGATCGCCCCGTCCAGATCACCGGCACCTTCCAGCAATCCGGCCTTGATCCACTTTAACGTCGCATCTTCCGGCATTTCCAACCGCGCAATATCAATTGCCTTGGCGGCTGCGTCCGCTTCCCCGGTGCTGGACAACAGCCTGAACAGCGCCACCCACACCTGCGTCTGGCGCGCGTCACGATCCAACAAGGCGCGGTATTTGGCTTCAGCACTTGCGTTATTCCCGATGCCAGCATCCACAGCTGCATCAATGAACAGAACTTGTAGATTGTYCGGATCATCCGCCAACAACCCGGCGACATATTCCTGGGCCTTTTCCGGGTTCCCTGTTGTCAGGTAGCTGCGCACAATCTCAATATTCGCGCCAAACCCGGCGTCCCCGGTGCTCAGCAAACCCTCCAGAAACTCAACCGCCTCGGCCGTGCGTTGCTGTCCCTGTAGAATACGCGCCTTCAGGTCATTGCTCAGCGTAACCGCTTGCGGAAACTCCATACGCCGTAGTGTCTGTTCCACCTGATCCGCGCGCGGCCAGTCTTCGGTGGCGATATAGATCCGCCCTAGCTCCACCAGAATATCCAGATTGTTTGGCGACAGGCGCAGGGATTCAACCAATATTCCTTCGGCCGTTCCAAACTTTTCCARCAAGATCAAAAACCGCGCATAGCGTACAGATTCCTGTGGTGCCTTATTAGAAGCATTGACGGCCAGCGATAACATCTCCCCGACCAGATCCTGGTTCCCGTCCCGCTCATGGGCGCGCGCCAGTAAAGTCAGAACTTGGGTATCCCGTGGCGCCTGTTCTAACGCAGTCCTTAGCGCAACAATTGCATCCCCCACAGAATCATCTGCAATCAGCCATTCCGCCTTTAACTTCAACGCATCAACATTTGAAGAATCCTCAACCAGAACTTCTTCRATCAAGGCCCGTCCACCTACAGCGTTCCCGGTGACCACCAGCATTTGCGACAATGCAATCGCCAGTTTGCGGGAATCGTCAGTGGGTTCTACCCCGTCCAGCAGGTCACGCAGCTGATTGATCGCCGTGTCAGGGTCGCCCAGATCAAATTCATAGCCGGCCCGCAATCCATGTAATAACAAYGGCGCATCACCAGCRGAAATAATATCRTYAAGCTCTTGCAACGCAACATCCTGGCCACGCAAATCTGCCAAAAACCGCAGTAACGTCAGCTGGTTTTGCGGATCACTGTCACCCGGTATAACTGCGTCACGCAAATAATTTTCCGCCTCATCCAGTTGCCCTTGTGAAACATACCAGCGCACCAGAGTAGAGCGCGATGTATCATCTTCCGGAAACCGGACAATCATGTCTTTTAGCTGTTTCTCAATGCCAAACGAATCTTCCAGTGCCGCCAGCACCGACAAACGCACCGCGTAAAGCCCGCGGTTTTCTGGTTCGATCTCAATCGCCCCGTCCAAYGCTAYCCGCGCCGCGTCATAGTTTGCACCCCTGATATGRTCGTCAATCACCACCTGGCGCAGCATTATATTGTCGGGCAGTTGCCCGGACATATCAGCGGCCGTTTCAACCGCYGCCGCTGTAGCCACGCTATCCCCGTCATTCACCGCTTGGCGGTAATCAAACACTACCTGCAACGCATTGGTAATCGCATCATCGGGATCCAGTGCCATCGCCGCGCCCAGGTAACGCTCCATTTCRGGCCAGTTGCCAAGTTCTGCGTAAATCTCTGCAATTGCGCGCTGGCCTTCAACTTCATCCGGGTACTGTTCCACCAACCGCTGATACTGGCTGATCGCCTCTCGCGGATTGCCACGGCTTCGTTGCAGCGCAGCATAGACGGAACGAGCCTCTTTGTGGCGGACATTCAGCTTGAATACATTGCGAAACTCAACAATCGCGCGTTCTTCATCGCCCTTTTCCAACAGCTCTATTGCWGATAGAAAATGCTTTTCAGCGCGATCTTCGGCATTTTCACACGCCGTCAACAACAACATCGAGGCGGCAAACAAAACCGCTAGAAATCCTGATCTTACCCGCAATTTGAATACCCTCATTCACACAAGTCCGGTCCAGCCACAGCAACGTATATGCCGACCGTCTAAAAATGGGAAAAATAGCCCGGAACTCTTGATGGGAAACTTAGTAACCGGTGCCTTTCAGCACAACACCAAAGGTTTTAGCCAACAGACTAACATCCATCGAAAATGACAACTCTTCGTCATACTGCCGGTCAAAATCCGCGCGCTTTGCGAACTCACTGTCATTACGGTCCGACACCTGCCAAAGACCGGTAATACCAGGGCGCAGTGCGTAATACGCCAAACCCGGATAAAGCGCGCGTTGCTCCGGTTGCATCGGGCGCGGCCCTACCAGTGACATTTCACCAATCAATACGTTCCAAAGCTGCGGCAGCTCATCCATTGATGTTTTACGCAGAAACCGGCCAAACCGCGTAATCCGCGGGTCGTTCTTCAATTTCTGAACCGAATTCCACTCAATCCGCGCATCTTCATTTTCAGCCAGATACTTTTCCAACAGCTCTTCAGCGTCCGCAACCATTGTCCGCAGCTTGAGCATTCTAAATGTTTTACCATTCTTCCCCACGCGCCTGCTCCAATAGAACGGGCTATCTCCGTCTTGCAGGGAAAGAACCGCCAGCACCAGAACCACAGGAACGACAATTGGGGCAGACAACAATATCAAGACACTTTCCAAAAAGCGCTTTACACCATTGCGATAGAATCCGCGGCGTCCCGGCACAGTCACGACCCCGAAAGGCGAACTGGTCGAAGAAAAACTATTGTCTATTTTATCAAAATGAACGGTCATACATACTTTCATCCACCGAAGCGGAACACTCCTTACTACATAAAGGCCGACAACCTATTCAATTCAATATCAGTTGATTCGAATTCTTTGGTACAAAGCGGGCAGCCTTTCATGAACTGTTAATAGCAGGGAACTTTTGCGCTACCAATTGGGAATTTGTTGAAATGGCTGATTCCTGCCTTGTTTTCGGCAAATTCCACAAAACAGCGCCCAAATACACGCATAGCGTGCAATAGTCGTACATTCTAACCGTCTATTTGTTCTCAATGCGTGAAAAATTGCCGTTCTCCGCAAAAATTGTATCAATATTGTATTCAATCTCAACGACATCATTCGAATCAATGCACATTACCCATAGTAGAGCCAATGTAAGGCCGGTGTTTTGCCTATATACAGATCAGTGATGCCCTGATGTGGCCAGAATTGATTATTATTTGTAGGGTGATCTCTTGTTGGGATCACTATAGTAACCGACCTGATGCGTAACGATTGATGATAAATTTTCACAAGGGCTATAAATGAGCCGCAAGACTGAAAAGAACCAACCGCCCGAGCAGGTGCCCGGTTTCTACTTGGATAGCTTCGGCTTTACCGAGCGGCCTTTTACACTCGTCCCCGACCCGGCATTCCTTTATTGGTCGGACCAGCACAAGCGCGCATTCTCCGTTCTGGAATTTGGCATACTGTCGCGCGCACCGATCACATTGGTCACCGGTTCCGTTGGCTGTGGTAAAACCACGCTGCTGCGCCAGCTTTTAAAACATGTCGAAGCAGACTCGGTAATCGGGCTGATATCAAATGCCCAGGGCGACCGCGGCGAACTGATCCAGTGGGTACTGCACTCCCTTGGTGTGAAATTCGATCCCGAAGACGGCTATGTCAGCCAGTTCCAGATTTTGCAGGATTTCCTGATCCAGACCTACGCCGAAGGTCGGCGTGTTATCCTGATCTTTGATGAAGCCCAAAATCTGTCCGAAGGCAGCCTTGAAGAACTGCGCATGCTCACCAACATTAACTCTAATAAAGATGAGCTGATCCAATTGGTTCTTGTCGGGCAGGAAGAACTGCGCGACATGATCAAAAAGCCCGCCCTGCGCCAATTGGCGCAACGAATCGCGGCCAGCTTTCACCTGAAACCTCTGACCGAGGCGGCAACAAACGAATTCATCGTTCACCGGCTCCGGGTCGCAGGCGGTACAGGCGACGAAATTGACGAAAAGGCCAAGATGTTAATTTATGAGGTATCCCACGGCACCCCGCGCCTTGTTAACCAGGTCTGCGACATGTCGCTGCTATACGCTTGGAGCGCGGAAACCAAAGTGGTTGACGCAAAGGTTGTGCAGGCTGTTATTGATGACGGCGTATTCTTTGGTGCCGAAGTCGCCGCAGACGAGGCCGCAGAATGAAAAACACGCTTGCGTTTTACACCGCCATATTCCTGCGACGCATCCACTATTTTCTGATCGTATTTCTGCTGGTTAGTGCGGCCTCCCTGACGCTCGCCCGGATATTGCCGCCTGTTTATACGTCACAAACCGCCTTGCTTGTGGAATCTTCCCAGATACCCACCAACCTTGCAGAACCAACTGTGCAAACCGGTGCTGCCGAAGAATTGCAGATCATCGAACAGCGCCTGATGACCCGGATCAATCTGCTGGACATCGCCCGCAGCCAGAACGTCTTTGAMGACATGGGTTCAATGACYGCRGATGAAATCGTCAGACGTATGCGCCAAAACACCGATATCCGCCGCTCGGCCGGGCGTGGTCAGGCGACTTTAATGGATGTTTCGTTCAGTTCTGACAACGGACGAACCGCCGCGAATGTGGTCAATCAGTATGTCACTATCATCCTGCAAGACAACGCTGAATCCCGCGCCGATCGTGCCGGTGACACTTTGCAGTTTTTCGAAACCGAAGTTGAACGCCTGGGAGTTAATCTAAAAGTACAAAGCGCCAAAATTCTGGAATTCAAAAACGCAAATTCCAAAGCATTGCCTGATACCCTCGTTTACCGCCTGAATCAGCAATCGGCATTGCAGGCGCGTCTTGCCACTGTGGAACGTGATATGGCGGCACTAAATGAGGAAAAGCGCCGCCTGAACGAAATTTTTGCAGCCACCGGCCAGATCGGTACGGCGGCTGGCAGCAATCTTACGCCAGACCAACGACAGTTGGCCAAGATTCAGGACGATCTGCGCCGTGCTCTGGCTCTCTACACCCCAGAGCATCCAAGTGTGAAARTGCTTGAAGCCCAGCTYATCCAACAAAGGGCCATTGTCACCGGCCAATCTGCAGACACAGGGGCCAATACCGCAACACCAACAACAATGCTGGATATTACCCTGGCAGGCATCGACGCGCGGGTGGATTTRCTTACCACTCAGGGCCAGCRGATCACCACAGAACTTGCCGATCTGGTAGAAACAATTGACAAAACTGCCGCAAACTCAATCATCTTGGCAGCACTTGATCGCGACTACGCAAATATACAGCAGCAATACAACACCGCCGTAAACGGCTTGTCCAAAGCCGCCATAGGCGAGCGGATCGAACTTTCCTCAAGGGGTCAGCGCATCGCCGTCCTGGACCCCGCAACAGTCCCCGATAAACCCGCCAGCCCGAACCGGCTGTTGATTGGCGCTGGCGGAACACTGCTTGGCGCGTTTCTTGGATTTGGGTTGATCGCGGCGTTGGAATTCCTGAATAATTCAATACGCCGCCCAACCGAAATCACCCAACGCCTTGGCATCACACCAATCGCCACCGTCCCTTACATCCGCACGCCAATGGAACTGGTAATCCGCCGCGCCACATTTGTCCTGGTTTTTGCTTTCGTTATCATCGGCGTGCCGGCAGCCCTGTTTGCCATCCACACTTATTATCTACCCCTTGATCTCATCTATGACCGCGTTGCCGAACGAATCGGCACCCTGATCTAACCAATTAAGTACATGCGAAGCGTATTCAGTCGCATAAATAAGGTACCCCATGGAAAGACTAGAAGCAGCGTTGGAAAAAGCACGGCAGGATCGCCAAACTGCACAAATCGCAGCAGTGGCCGATGTTGAAGTTGTTGAACCTGTCGTCAAACCCGCGCCAATACTTGACCCTTGGGATACCCTGAAAGAAGTCAAACTATCCCCTCGTGTGGCCCGCAACCATCGCATTACGTCAATGACTCAGGGCAAGGATTCCGGYCCCTAYGACCTGCTGCGCACCCGTGCCTTAAAGGTGATGGGCGACAATGGCTGGTCCWCTCTGGCCGTCACCTCCCCMAATAAGKCCTGCGGCAAAACCACRGTTTGCGTCAATTTGGCCTTCAGCCTCGCGCGCCAGTCCGACCTGCGCATTCTGGTCCTTGATCTCGACCTGCGCCGCCCGGCGATGCACAAAATCCTGACCCACCGTTCTGAACACARCCTGCACGAAGTGCTGCAAAACATGCACCCGCTTGAAAGCGCCTTTGTGCGTATCGGGAAAAACCTGGCTTTCGGTCTGAACAATAGTGCCGCGTCCAACCCGTCCGAGCTGCTGCAATCCAAGCTCACCAGGGCCCGGCTGAACGAATTCAAAGAAGTCTTCAAGCCGGATATTATGATCTTTGACATGCCGCCAATGCTGGTCAGCGACGAAAACGTAGGCTTTCTGCCCTTCGTTGACGCCGGCCTGCTAATCGGCGCCGCCGACAGCACCACCATCGCCCAGCTCGACATCTGTGAAAAAGAACTTTCCGATCTCACCAATGTTCTGGGCATTGTCCTGAATAAATGTCGCTTCACCGATAGTGACGCCGGGTACGACTACGAATATTACTGATTTGTCCGATCCCGTTAATCAGATGTTAGGCATGTTTGAGTAAGACAGCCCTGTGCGTCCGGTAACCATTCAAAACCGGCGCATTTTTCGCGTTATATTTGAGAACTGACTGACAAGGCGAACGCCTGTCGGCATTCGCGCGTCGGTCCATAGCATTTGGAAAACCCAATGGACCTATTCAAAGACTTCCCGGCAACCCTTACTTCCCCCGCGACGAACGCCGCCRCGATAACCCCCAGCGATACAACCCCGCTCGTCAACATTTCGCGCGCAATCTATGTCGGACAGACCGGCGATATTTCGGTCGAAATGCAAAGCGGCCAGATCGTTACATTTCAAAATGTCCAGGGCGGCAGCATTCTGGCGCTGCGTACTATGAAGATCCGCCAGGCTGGAACAACAGCGCTTGGTATTGTTGCCCTTTGGTGATTGCTGACCGTTCAATGCCCCTAGCTCAAGAATGAAAAAGTCGGGTGCAATTCAATCTGCATCCGACTTTTTGCATTTGATATGGCAACCCTGGTAACGCCTCCAAATCGACCCAGACAGCGCCCGCAGGTGGCGGCGAACATTATTGGCTCTGATGGAATTGGCCATGAAACCAGCGCCTTAGYYRAWWWKATGCGCAATCYACCCAAATCCTGAATGGACAWCCSRCCCCCGRCTTCCTACATTTAGRCCGTAACAGTCGGAGTAACCCATGCCCTTGCCCCTTGCCCCTATCGCCGGAATTGCGCTGCGCTATGGCGTCGTCGCGGTCGCAACCTACGCCGTAACCCGCCGTATTGAACGCGGCCATTTTGACCAGCGATCAGAGGACGCAATGGACGATATCAACGAAGGTATCAGCGTTCGCCGGGAAGCCGAACAGTTCAACGGAACCGTGCGGTATCGAAGGGTGGTCAGGCTTGGTAAATCTGGTCCCGGCGTGGAAATTGATGTTACCACCCTTGGTCGCATCCGGTTTCGCAAAATATAATGCGGCTGTTTTCCGCGCCGCCCTCACCCTATTCCCGCAAGGTAAAAGTGGTCCTGCGTGAGACCGCGCAATTGGATGACGTGGAAATCGTCCATTCAACTGGAACTGCAATCAACCCCGGCACCTTGCCCGTAGCCACCAACCCACTTGGCAAAATTCCCACACTGGAACGCCCGGATGGCCCCGCTCTCTATGATAGCCGGGTGATCTGCCGCTATCTCGATGCCCGCGCAGGCAGCAACCTGTATCCGCAGGGCGAAGGGCTCTGGGAAATCCTGACACTGGAAGCAACCGGCGACGGTATCGTAGATGGCGCGATAGCGATGGTTTACGAGGCCCGCGTGCGCCCGGCCGAATTTCAATACCAACCCTGGGTAGAYGCCCAATGGTCCAAAGCCRTCCGCGCCGTATCCGCACTGAATGAGCGTTGGATCAGCCAGCTTCACGGCCCGCTAACCATCGGCCACATATCTGTCGCCTGTGCGCTTGGCTATCTCGATTTCCGTTTGCCTGACCGGGATTGGCGCGATGGCAAYGACGCGCTTGCGGAATGGTACGCACAATTCGCCGAACGCGACAGTATGCAAGCGACGAAACCTACAGACTAAAACCCCAGACTGACACCAACATTTACGGTGCTRTTCAGGATATTYGCCCGCAGCGATCCGCTGCCCAGCAAATCCGCCCTATTCACAGAATAGCTGCCTTTATATTCTCCAAAGACCGATACCCGCCCACTAATAGGATAACTAGCCCCGGCAATCCACTGCACAGCAGGCCCGGTTAACTGTACGTTCGAAGTGCGCGGACCACTTGATTGATACTCGACCTGCGGCACCATAACCCCGACACCTGCCCCGATATAGGGCGTCAAAATACCAGCATCCAGCCACCGGCGATAGGCATTTAACGTCAAAAGATTTAACCCGCCGGAAAATTCCAAAGCGCTCAATCCATTTGCTGCCAGCGTCGAATCATCAGCGCGAATCGGTGAATGGTTGAAATCCAGCCCCCAGCCTGCGGCCCCGGATTGCCACCACGTTACCCGCACACCATATTGTGACGGCAATGTCCGTGAAGCGTTATCCCAGCCACCGGTAAAATTAAACGTACCGGCCCCACCAGGGTCATTTCCCTTTATTTTACTGCTGTTAACGTATTGAGAGCCACCATAAATGCTGATTTCTGTCTGCGCAGATACAACAGWTACCGAAACCGCGAGCAGGGCGAGAACGTATAGCATGGCGCGCATAAAAACAGCTCCTACAGCCATCAGGCGTCGCCCCCAAGCCAAAATATCACTTGCTAGGCAAACTTCAAACATATTCGTTAATAGGACGTTATCGGCACTTCCTTGCCGGATGGTGTGACATTCCTGCCGGGCTGCGCTCGAATGTCCGCTGGACGCGGGCCATATGCCCCGTTAAAAGCCGAATTTGATAGCTACGCATTTGCGTGGCTTACAAGGTTTGAACCGGACGTAACCGGTCACTAAGATGGAGAAATACCCGTGTCCCACGYAGACGAACACGAAGGCACACGCCGCGACTTTCTGTATTACGCCACGGCGGGTGCAGGCACGGTTGCCGCCGGTGCAGCCGTTTGGCCTTTGGTCAATCAGATGAACCCTTCTGCAGATGTGCAGGCACTGGCTTCGATTCGCGTCGATATTTCCGGGGTCGAGCCGGGCACTCAGTTGACGGTGAAGTTCCGTGGCAAGCCRGTGTTCATCCGCCGTCGCGTGCAGGCAGAAATCGACGCCGGACGCGCCGTGGAAATGTCGGAACTGCCAGACCCGGTCGACTACATGAACGAGAATCCGAAYCTGAAACAGGACGGCCCGGCRCTGGACCAGAACCGCACCATGGACGAAGCTGGTGAATGGCTGGTGATGATCGGTGTGTGTACCCACCTTGGCTGTGTGCCTATTGGCGGCGGGTCAGGCGATTTTGGCGGCTGGTTCTGCCCCTGTCACGGATCGCACTATGATACCGCCGGCCGTATCCGCAAAGGCCCGGCACCGCGAAATCTTGATATTCCCGTCGCGCAATTTGACGGCGACGACACAATTGTACTGGGCTAGGGAGCGTATAGAATGTCTGGAATTCCTCACGATCATTACGAACCCAAAACGGGATTCGAAAAATGGCTGCATGAGCGCCTGCCAATCGTTGGCCTGCTGCACACTACACTAACAATCCCAACACCGAAGAACCTGAACTGGTGGTGGATTTGGGGCATCGTACTGGCCTTCGCCCTGGTGATGCAGATCGTCACCGGAATTGTGCTGGCCATGCACTACACGCCGCACGTCGATTTGGCGTTCGCGTCGATCGAACATATCATGCGAAACGTAAACGGCGGCGCRGTKATCCGTTACGTCCACATGAACGGTGCTGCCCTGTTCTTCTTCGCGGTCTACATCCACATTTTCCGCGGACTGTTCTACGGCTCTTACAAAGCACCCCGCGAAATCACCTGGATCATCGGCATGCTGATCTACTTTGCAATGATGGCSACCGGCTTTATGGGCTATGTGCTGCCATGGGGGCAAATGTCCTTYTGGGGTGCCACCGTGATCACCGGCCTGTTTGGCGCAGTTCCCCTTGTCGGCGAAGCTCTGCAAACCTGGCTGCTGGGCGGACCGTCTGTAGATAACGCTACGCTGAACCGTTTCTTTTCGCTGCATTATTTGCTGCCGTTTGTTATTGTCGCCCTTGTGGTCCTGCATATCTGGGCGTTCCACACSACCGGTAACAACAACCCAACCGGCGTTGACGTGCGGACCAAATCCAAGGCCGAGGTGGAAAAGGACACCCTGCCATTCTGGCCTTATTTCGTGATCAAGGACGCGTTTGCGCTCTGCGTGATACTGGTGCTGTTCTTCGCGGTGGTCGGCTTTATGCCCAACTACCTCGGTGATCCGGTCAACTACGTCGAAGCCAACCCGCTGGTCACTCCGGAACACATCGTGCCCGAATGGTATTTCCTGCCGTTTTACGCGATCCTGCGGGCCTTTACTGCGGATGTCTGGGTGGTTCAGCTAACCAGCTTCATCACTGGCGGTATAATAGACGCCAAATTCTTTGGCGTGCTGGCGATGTTCGGTTCCATTCTGGTGATGGCTCTGGTGCCCTGGCTCGATACATCCAGCGTACGCTCGGGCAAATACCGGCCAATGTTCAAATGGTGGTACCGCCTGCTGATCATCGACTTCATCGTTTTGATGTGGTGCGGTGCACAACCGGCCGAAGGTATCTACGGCACCATCGCGCTGATTGCCTCGGCCTACTGGTTCGGCTACTTCCTGGTCATCCTGCCAATACTTGGCGTGATCGAGAAACCCCTGCCACTGCCGGAAACCATCGAAGAAGACTTCAACAGCCACTACCCGCCCGCTGTAGAGCCGGCAGAGTGAGAGGATCAGAAACATGATCAAGAACCGTATCCTTTCCGCCTTTCTGGTACTGGTATTCACCGCAACGGGCGCCCTTGCCGAGGGCGACGGCTACAAGGTTAAAAACGTCAAGTTTTCGTTTGACGGACCCTTTGGCAAATATGACCAGATGCAGCTGCAACGCGGCTTGCAGGTCTATACCGAAGTCTGCTCGGCCTGSCACGGTCTGCAATACGTACCGCTGCGCACCCTCAGTGACCTCGGCTATACCCCCGCCGAAGTCCGCGCCTACGCCGCACAATGGGAAGTGTTCGACCCGGAGCTGGATGATTTCCGCCCAGCCCTGCCCACTGACAACTTCCCAAAGGGTTCGCTGGAAAACGCCCCTGACCTTAGTCTGATGGCCAAAGCCCGTGCTGGCTTCCACGGACCCTACGGCCTGGGTCTGAACCAGTTGTTCCGCGGCATGGGCGGCCCCGAATATATCGTGGCAATCCTTACTTCCTATTCTGGCGAAGARATAGAAGAAGCCGGRGCAATTTTRTATGAGAACGGTATCTTTCCCGGTGGCAAAATCGCCATGGGCCCGCCGCTGTTTGGTGAAGACGTCGATTTTGCTGACGGTAGTTCCAACGACGCGCAAAATGAGGCCGAAGACGTTGCCGCCTTCCTGATGTGGGCAGCGGAACCCAAAATGTCGACACGCAAATACGTCGGTTTCATGGGCGTCTTCTTCCTGACGCTACTGTCGGTCCTGATGTACCTGACCAACAAACGCATCTGGAAGCCGATCAAGGGCAAAACCGAGGCCTGATACGCCATTCAAAAGTTACGTAAAACGCGCCTCACCGGGCGCGTTTTTCATTTTGGATAGTTATAGTAAAAGTCGGGCTTTGAATTACTTATCAGTCCCTCCAAGACCACCCTACAATCCCAGATCTGACAATCCGGGGTGATCGTCAGGGCGACGCCCTTGCGGCCAATGAAATTTTCGATCTGCCTCAGCTATTGGCAGGTCATTGATACTGGCGAACCGTAAGCGGTGCGCACAGCACGTCCGGGTTTCAGCTTGACGTATTATCGAAGGCCCATGGCATGAGCTCGTCGATCCGTTCGGCCGGGTGGCCTGAGGC
>NVTR01000053.1:10373-20792 GCA_002732955.1 Marinosulfonomonas sp. | reverse complement strand
ATCCATCAGTTTTGCAAGTCTTTGATTTATCTCAAAAAAAATGTTCACGCCAATACTGAAATTGGGAGCGTAAAAAAGAGTTTGGTTATCATCGATGCATCGTTTATTGACTTCAGCTAATTTATCCAGCCATCCTGTAGTTCCAACAACAACTGGTATGTTTGATTCAAAGCACTTGATTATATTTTCATAAACAGTTTTTGGTGTGCTGAATTCGATTGCCACTTCAGTATTGTCAAGATCACCGGCAGAAAATGAATCTGCATTCGAAGAATTGACTTTCAAAGATATCTCATGACCTTTTTCAAGCGCTAACCTTTCAATTTCTTTTCCCATTTTGCCATATCCGATAAGTGCAATTTTCATAGTATTGTATAATGAAATTATTAAAAAGTTAGTTTCAGGTTTATCCCTGCAAAAGAAATATTGGAATTGGTTTTATAAAATAAGGGGTATGCTTCCAGTGACAGATCATCACTTACATCAAAATGAAATAGATGTGCATCTACGGTTGCGTCAACTATATTGATAGTGTACAGAAATGCCGTTAATATTACGCTAAGATCCCGATTCCTTCTATAGAAGTCTCTTAAGGTTTTTAAATTATTGCTAGTATATTTCGGGCAGTCCGGACCTGATTTTGTGCACTTATCCTGATTACATTGATCTGGATAGACTGGGTCAAAATCATCTATAGTTGTGGAATCGTTATCTACCCTTAGTATATAGGCTGCTTTGTATATATTGTACTTGCAATTATTAAAGTATATGAAATAAGCCAAAGCGCCAAAACCCTGCACGGGCGCACGCCTTTGGTATTTGGATCAGCCGACAAAGTAACCCGCATCGCGGCCTATCACGATCTTCCCGAAAACGAAGTCTCGGCCCTTTTTGGGTCGGAGGGCTTGTTCAGAAACTAAGGACTGCGACATGAGCATCAAGCACCCGATCATTTCAGACACTGGGTCTTCCGGGGCTGGTACATCGACGGTAAAAACCACGTTTGACCAGATTTTCCGTCGAGAAGGCGTGAAATCAGTGTCGATCGAGGGCGACGCCTTTCACCGCTATAACCGCGCGGACATGAAGGCTGAGCTGGGAAAACGGCTGGCAGCAGGCGACCATTCATTCAGCCATTTCAGCCTGGAAGCAAATGAACTGTCCGAGCTGGAACGGGTATTTCGCGAATACGGCGAAACCGGTGCCGGGCGTATGGGTAAGCTGATTTGAACACTCCCTGACTTTCAACATATCCCCGTAAAGGAATGATATTATGGCACTAATTACGTTACGACAGATGCTGGACCACGCCGCCGAAAAGAACTACGGCGTCCCTGCGTTCAACATCAACAATATGGAACAGGGCCTGGCGATCATGAAGGCGGCAGACGCCTGTGACGCCCCTGTCATCCTGCAAGCCAGCCGTGGCGCCCGCTCTTACGCAGGCGATATCATGCTGCGCCATCTGGTGCAGGCACTGGCCGAAATGTACCCCCATATCCCGGTTTGTATGCACCAGGATCACGGCAATAATGAAGCCACCTGCTCTTCGGCAATCCGCCACGGGTTCACATCGGTGATGATGGACGGTTCCCTGCTTGAGGACATGAAAACTCCGGCTGATTTTAACTACAATGTTCAGATTACCGAACGGGTGTCGCGGATGGCCCATTGGGTTGGCGCATCTGTGGAAGGTGAACTTGGGGTGTTGGGGTCGCTGGAAACCGGCGAAGCTGCCGAAGAAGACGGTTCCGGCGCCGTTGGCAAACTTTCGATGGATCAACTGCTGACCGATCCCGATGAAGCAGTTGAATTCGTGAAGAAAACCAAGGTTGACGCACTGGCGATTGCCTGTGGCACATCCCACGGGGCATATAAATTTTCCAGCAAACCCACCGGCGAGACCCTGGCCATGGACCGTATTGCCGCGATCCACGCCAAGCTGCCCGACACCCATCTGGTGATGCACGGTTCTTCATCCGTGCCGCAGTATTTGCAGGACCTGATCAACGAAAACGGTGGCGAAATGGCGCAAACCTACGGTGTGCCGGTCGTAGAGATCGAAAAGGGCATCAAAATGGGGGTTCGCAAGGTGAATATCGACACCGAYAACCGCATGGCCCTGACCGGCCAGTTCCGTAAAGTCGCAATGGAAAACCCAACCGAGTTTGACCCGCGCAAATTCCTGATCCCGGCAATGGAAGAAATGGGCAAACTGGTCAAAGATCGCTTTGAACGCTTCGGGACCGCTGGAAACGCCCACGACATCACGGTCATCCCAATGGATGACATGGCCAAGCGCTACAYAAGCGGCAGCCTTGACCCCCAAATCGCGCCAGCTTTGGCCGCGCAATAACAACCAATTCCAAAGGAGACTAAACAATGGACCAGTCAGATCGTTACGCAGACCTTTCCTTAACAGAAGAAGCGCTTATGGCAGGGGGCGAGCATGTGCTTGTCGCCTACATCATGAAACCCAAGGCAGGCTTTGGTGGCTATGTTGAAACTGCCGCCCACTTTGCTGCCGAAAGTTCAACCGGCACCAACGTGTCGGTATCCACCACCGATGATTTTACCCGTGGCGTTGACGCCATAGTGTACGAAGTCGACGAAGCCAAAAACCTGATGAAAATCGCCTATCCAACGGCGCTGTTTGACCGCAACATCATCGACGGGCGCGCCATGATCGCATCTTTCCTGACGCTGTGTATCGGTAACAACCAGGGCATGGGCGACGTTGAGCACGCTAAAATCCACGATTTTTGGGTGCCGCCCGCGTATCTGCGCCTGTTTGACGGGCCATCCACCACAATCAAGGATATGTGGAACGTGCTGGGTCGCCCGCATGTGGATGGCGGCTTTATCGTTGGTACGATCATCAAGCCGAAACTGGGCCTGCGTCCGGCACCATTTGCCAACGCGTGCTATGATTTCTGGCTTGGCGGCGATTTCATCAAGAACGATGAACCACAGGGCAACCAGATATTTGCACCCTTAAAGGAAACCATCACACTGGTAGCAGATGCGATGAAACGCGCGCAGGACACAACCGGTGAAGCGAAACTATTTTCCGCCAACATCACGGCAGATGACCACCATGAAATGGTTGCACGCGGCGAATTCATACTGGAAGCATTCGGTGAAAACGCTAATCACGTGGCGTTTTTGGTGGATGGTTATGTGACCGGTCCGGCGGCGATTACGACCGCACGCCGCACATTTCCGAACCAATACCTGCACTATCACCGTGCCGGACACGGCGCTGTAACGTCGCCAAGCGCGATGCGCGGTTACACTGCGTTCGTTCTGTCGAAAATGGCGCGGATGCAGGGGGCATCCGGTATCCACACCGGCACTATGGGTTTTGGCAAAATGGAAGGCGAAGCAGCAGATAAACTGATGGCCTATATGATTACCGATGACAGCGCGCCGGGTCCATATTACCATCAGGAATGGGCCGGCATGAACCCAACCACGCCAATCATTTCCGGCGGTATGAACGCCCTGCGAATGCCGGGTTTCTTTGCAAATCTTGGTCACTCCAACCTGATCCTGACCGCCGGTGGCGGCGCGTTCGGCCACATTGATGGTGCGGCCGAGGGTGCGAAATCGCTGCGCCAGGCGGAACAGTGCTGGAAAGAAGGCGCCGATCCCGTTGAGTTCGCAAAAGAGCACAAGCAATTCGCCCGTGCGTTCGAAAGCTTCCCAAGTGACGCGGACGCCCTGTTCCCGAACTGGCGTCAGGCGCTGCGGATCAATTCTGCGGCCTAGATCAAACCGGCCTATTGAAAATAATGTAGGGCGGGGTTAACCCCGCCTTACCGACCCATTACATACAGGTGCCCCATGGCAATTGACCGTTCCATCAAGATCGCCCCTTCAATCCTGGCCGCTGATTTCGCCAACTTTGGCGCCGAAATTCGCGCTATTGAGGCCGAAGGCTGTGACTGGGTTCATGTGGATGTGATGGATGGTCATTTTGTGCCAAATATCACCTTTGGCCCCGACACTTGCAAAGCGATCCGTCCGCACATCAAAACCGTGATGGACGTGCATTTGATGATCGCTCCGACGGATCAATATCTTAAGGCATTTGCTGACGCTGGCTCTGACATTCTGACCATCCACGCTGAGGCCGGACCACATCTACACCGTTCCCTGCAATATATCCGCGATTTGGGCTGTAAGGCTGGTGTTGCRCTGAACCCTTCCACCCCTGCCAGTGCCATCGAATACGTGATGGACCTGATTGATATGGTTTGCGTTATGACCGTAAACCCCGGTTTTGGTGGGCAAAAATTCATCCACAGCCAGATCGACAAAGTCAGGGAAATCCGCAAGATGATTGGTGATCGCGACATCCACATCGAAATTGACGGTGGCATCACCCCGGAAACCGGGCCTTTGATGGCGGCCGCAGGCGCGGACGTTTTGGTGGCAGGTTCCGCCGTATTCAAAGGCGGTAGCGTTGAAAATACCGCCCCCTATGGTAAGAATATCCGCGCCATACGTGACGCATCAGAAGCGGCGCGCAAGTGAGCATCAAGGCAATAATATTCGACGTCGACGGCACGCTTTCTGAAACGGAAGAAGCACACCGGCAGGCATTTAACCAGACTTTCAAAGAATTCGGGCTSGACTGGCACTGGTCACAGGAACTGTATGGTGAGTTACTGAAAACCACGGGCGGTAAGGAGCGTATGACTGCATTCTTGACCAGTCGGGGCGACCCAGCCGACCCAGCCAAAATCGCCGAAATCCACAAACGAAAAACCATCGTTTACGGCGAGTTGATCGCCAGCGGCATGGCCGATCTGCGCCCCGGTATTGCAGATTTGATCAATGATGCCGCCAAGAACGGTGTGCGTGTTGCTGTCGCCACCACCACCAACCGCCCAAATGTGGACAAACTGGCCGAGGCTTGTTTTGGCCGCCCAGCAGGTGACGTATTCGAAGTTATTGCTGCGGGTGACGAAGTGAAAAACAAAAAACCTGCTTCTGATGTATTCGATCTGGCTGTCGCAGGGCTTGGTCTGGACCCGTCCGAATGTGTCGGGCTCGAGGACAGTCGTAATGGGCTATTGTCCTGCACCGGCGCAAACGTTCCTTGCATCGTGTCCCCCGGCGTCTATACGCTAGGCTCTGATTTCTCTGAGGCGGCGGCTGTGGTCGACTGTTTCAGTGAAATTGATACCATTGAAAAACTGAATTCACATCTAGGAAAATAACATGACCAAAGGCGCAATTGTCTTTGACCTCGACGGAACTCTTATCGATTCCGCCCCCGATATCAATGCGATAGCCAACACTGTGCTGACGGCCGCAGGTGCGCAAAGCATTACGCTGGAACAGACCCATTCGTTCATTGGTAATGGTTCTGGCGAATTTGTTACCAAGATGATGCGCGAACAGGGTTTGGGTGACGCGCCCGAAGTTCAYGCGAARCTGCACSGCGARTTCGAAGAKCTGTATAAAACKGCAACTGRTCTATCAGTGCTTTATCCCGGTGTGATCGACACGTTGGACRCTCTGAAAAWGGCCGGGTTCACCATGGGTCTTTGCACCAACAAACCCATTGCTTCGACAAATGCCGTRCTCAGCCACTTCAATCTGGCTGATTATTTTCAGGCCGTTGCAGGYGGCGAYACCCTGCGCAYGCGCAAACCASAYCCKGCCCCGTTGTTGTATGTMTTYGAAAAACTTGGCGTAAACGCAGCCCCGTGGCTCTATGTCGGTGACAGCGAAGTAGACGTTGAAACCGCAAAACGYGCGAAAGTTCCAATTGCGCTGTTCACCGAAGGTTATCGCAAGACGCCGGTTTCTGAACTGCTACACGCCTACAGGTTTGATGATTTTGCGGCCCTTTCCGGGATCGCTGACCAACACTTTTCTTAAAATCCCGCTGAAATCTATTCAGCGGCGGGTTTTTGCTTGCCACCGAACGAAAACACCCGTTTCACCCAGTTTTCCTTAGCCGCAAGCGGCACATACTTGTCGAGTTCGGCCTCAATATCTGTGCCTTGAATTTCTTCGTGACCTATTTTCACTTCATGATAGAAAAATTCTGCCATCGGAATGATTGCGTCAAGATAGACCTGCTGAGCAAATATTTTCTCGGCAATATCTTCCAGATCAAACCAAACCTCATCCGGGTCCCGATTATCGTCCAGACCAGCCACCAGACGGGTCAGTTCATCAATCCGGCTGACGTCCCCGGTAAAGCTTTCATGGGATTTGCAAACATACATCTCAGCCATCCGCCCCCCCATCAGTTCAATGATACGGATTTCCAGCATTTCAATGAAAGACACCCAGTCAAAGCCGGAAAAAGTCTTATCGCTGACCAGAATTGGCGGACGTGGCAGTACCTTAAAAGATATCAGCTTTAACCCAAGTGCCCGTGCAGACAGTGCATGCCCGGCCTGATAGACCGCCTGGCGAAAACCTTCATCCTTACAGCGTTCATCCACAGCACCGCTTTCTATAGTATTCATTCTTCAGTCCTTCAGAACCTGTTATCAGGTGGTGTTTTAAGTCGACCGACAGGTCTTATTCAGCAGGTTCCGCCTGAGTGTTCGGCTTTTCGACGCTTTGGCTTTGGTCTGTTATCGCCGAACCGGACCTGCCTGAGGGATCGGCGTAGCGATCATTCAGGTCCTGAATATGGTTGGCCACAGTTTCACGCACCATCCGCAACTGCTTACCGGCCCGCGCACCCCAACCCGCTGGTTCTGCACGGAAAATCGAATGAAACAGACCGGTACTTTTCATAAAAGCCTGACGCAGGTTTAGTTCTACCAGCCCATAAGTCTCACTCAGACCGGCGGCAATTCTCTTGGCGGCAATTCCACGTGCGTAAAAATGGAACGCTATCAGCAGAATAACGAACGCCAAACAAAATGCACCTGCGTCCAGCAAATGCCCCTGCAACCACTCACCCGTTGGCAGCCAATTGAAATAGCTCATCAGTCCGACGGCAATCGCCACCAGCACACCCAGAGCAACACCATCTGCCAGCAACACACCCCGACGCCACCGCGCCTTGGCGTCGCGCAGTTTGGGCATGATGTCATGCTCCAGCTCATTCGCAACGGTYTCCAGCACGCTGACGATSCGRTAATTGCGYTGMAGYTCTACCTCRTCCATCCGCKCGGTGATTTTTTTCARATCRGTGTCACGTTTCGCCTGGAACCGCGCACGCARCGCTTTATCCTCAATCGGAACGGACGCCGCTTCGTTGTAGATCGTATAAAACTGCCCCGCAGAAAGCCCTGCCTGTGCAATCGCRCGCTGCCATGCGCCAACGATTTCTTCGGTGTTGTCGTCTTTGGCCGCCGTGTCTATCTGGTTGAGAATATACAGGAATTTTGACGCATCAGTGCGTTTGATCGTGCGCGCCACCAGATGTTCCAGCGTGTCCTGCATCGCACCGGGTTCCGGATGGCGGGCATCGAAGAATACCAGAACAAGATCGGACAGGTCGATAATATGATCAGTTATCCGTAGGGTAGAACGGCGCTGATCATCGGCATCAAACCCCGGTGAATCGATGATGATTTTACTTTTGATCTTGTCGCTGCTGGTGGTGCGCAGTTGCAGGTAGCTTTCGATRTGCTTGCCTTCGCCCTKCGCTACCTTTTCGATCTCATGACTAATGCGGAAAAACGGAAAACGCGGGTCAGCGTCCAGTGCCGAACCGGGCAAGGTTTGCCCCCCCGCCGTACCGGCAGAACGGTGGCAGATAACGGTAAACTTGTCATCCACCGCCTGATTACCAGTGCCTTGCAGATTTTCCCCGACATAGGAATTGATAAAMGTCGATTTACCSGATGAAAATGTCCCCAGAACTGAAATCAGCGGCCACCAGGAAATCCGKGAYGCCAGTGATGTTTCCTTATCCAAAAGGCCRGTCCGATAAAGCAATTTATCGAAYTTGTAATAGGTCGGCAAAACTTCCAGAAGGGCAGGATTTTCCGCCTTCAGGTGTTTCTCCAGACGTGCGAGGCGGTTGTTAAGGAAGTGGCTCATGTGTTTTCATWTCCAATCACAAATTACTCGAAACCTACCGGTTGGACGCAAGCGTGCGCAAGTCCRCTGCTTTGGCCGGGGCAATACCCTGCAGCACGCCAATCATCGCCTGAGCCTGCCCGATATTCCCCGCCTCGACCGACAATTTACCAGCGTTGAAAAAATGCTCGGCTGCTTCGTCCATGCGGCGCTGCGTAAAGAACAGGTTGCCCAGTTCACCCTGAACATCGGCCTTTGAGGAAAATTCAGCGGCCAGTAATTTGTACAATTCTTCGGCTTTTGCAGCATCGCCGTTCCAATAGGCCTGACGTGCAGCGGTTAGCTGTTCTTCATAGCTGGCCACTGGTGCTTGTAGCGTGGCGACAGGCGCAGWGTCAGTGKYTGGCGCRACCTCGGCGACAGGTTGCTCCACCGGCGCAATAGGCTCTGCCTCGATCGCTGGACTCGCTTCCGCTTCAACCRCTGGTTCGGCCKCTGCTAYGGGYGCAGCGGCAAACGGATCAACACTAACAACTTCGGTTTCCGACATCGGCTGTTCAGTGGACATACCCACCAGCCCAAGCACCGCATCTCGGTTGAAAAATGCAAGTGTCGCAAATATTACGACAACGTAAATTAGGATTAATCGAACAAATGGCATGWCTSTGGCCYTAYTTTYGKGTTTCTAACTWGGATTTTTTCGATCYGTGAATGGCTTTKGCCARYGCATCCAGTTCCTTCGCCGCCTTGCTGGAAGGTTCCAGTTCAAACGCTGCCAGYCCTTCGGAAAATGAGCGCCTAAACGCCAGACGCTGTACCAGTTTTTGCTTTAGCGTCTTCATYATGYCCAAAGAYTGCAAYGCTTCCAGTGTCTCGGCGTTTTCACGCGAGCGCGGATGCGGATCCGCGCGGTTAATGAACGCGATGATKTCCGGCAGCTTGCCCTTGACGCGTTCTTTCTTAACGATTTCCAGAAAATGCTGTGTGGCCCAGATATCTGCCTGTGATGGCGTCACCGGAATAACAATCCTTTCGCACGCCCGCACCGCCGCGCGCAGGGAGGTCATATCAGACGCACCTACATCGATCAGCCATTCCCCTTTAGCCTTGCCTTTGGCGGGCAGCTTGTGAACAACTTTCAAYGCCGGTTCAACGCCGTCCTCTTCGCGAATATCCGCAACGTCCGTAACCGTGCGCTGCGGGTCAAGGTCACAAACGGTAACATCGTGCCCCTGCATAAGTCGCCACATAGCCATGTTGAATACGATCGTGCTTTTGCCGGTGCCGCCTTTGAAATTCGCATATAAAGTTAACATATAAATTGACCTTTTTTCGTCACTCGCTCGCCGGTGCGACATTTGGTGGGGGTTGGGGCGCAGTGATAGCGGGTGGTCGCTGTTCCTGCCAGCCTTCAGGGATTAGAAACGCGCTCGGGTCGACCCGACCAATCACGATATTCTCTAAGCTGCGGGTTTCACCACCGGGCAGGGTTTCACGCACGACCACGCGCAATTGCGGGTCAAACCACCAGTCTCCGGTTTGCGCATCCTGCCCCGGTAGCGTCAGGTTGATTGTCCAGTGTTCSGTTGCACGGCCATTCAGGTCTTCGGTTGCCTTGAACGCCATAGTCATGCTGCCACCATCAGGAAAGTCCTGACGCAGCGCACGACGGCGCGGTGAATCCCATAAGATAACCAACGGGCGGTTTTGGGTTTTAGTCGACAATATCCAGCGCTCAACTTCGATGCCGCTAACGATGTCGGTGCCGATTTTCTGACAAGTCGTACCCTGAGTTTGCTCGGGGCATGGGGAAACATAACCCGCAATGCTTGCCAATGGCATCGTCGCCCCAAGGATTTCAACGTATGTTTGCTTTGCGGGGTTCAGAATATACATCGCGCCGAGTTCCGGCAGCAGGATCTGGATTACTTTTTCACCATCACGCTCAAATTCWAGGCGCAGCTTGGCGCCKGATTTGACGATTTTRCCAATCGTTTCCGGTTGTCCCGGAAARGCGTGTACCGCCTGCGCACTATAGGCGCTGGTGGTGTTTGAATTCTGGGTCAGACCGGGGGCTGCAAGGCTAACGCCTATCATAGCGACAGCGGCCATAAGGGTAGACCTAAATTTTAACATCAATGCCCCCCTTAGGAATATTTCTGGGATGTCCGAAACCACCCGCCCCCCGGTTTCGCGGGGGRAAGACAGTTTCGGACCCTAGTCTAGGTCTTAGTTGCTTGCAGCAGCAGTATCGTCAGCTACAGGAGCCTGGATAGCAGCTTGTGGTGCCGCACCTGGGAATCCCTCTGGTACTGGGCCCCAAGCTGGGTTCCATGGGCCATTGTAGAAGCCGGTGTTTCCGCCATTGTTAAAGCCATTGTTGTTGTAGCCGTAACCGTTGCCATAACCTTG
>NVTR01000053.1:0-10368 GCA_002732955.1 Marinosulfonomonas sp. | reverse complement strand
GNCCCTGGCCTTCGCCTTGRCCTTGCCCTTGGCCTTCGGCGTTGCCGGAGAAACCAAAGTTGAAGGAACCAGTGCCGTTACCATTGCCATTGTTGGAACCGTTGAATGGACCCCAGTTGTTGCCCCAACCGTTGTTGAAACCGTTGTTGTTRTTGCYACCCCAAGGAGTCCAACCACCGTTGTTRAAGCCRTTGTTGTTGCCACCCCAAGGTGTCCAGCCGCCATTGTTGAAGCCGTTGTTGTTGCCACCCCARGGTGTCCAGCCGTTGTTGCCATTCCAGCCATTGTTGTTGTTATAGCCGTTGTTGCCCCAGTTAGTTGGGCCCCAGTTTTGGGCTGATACTTCAACAGCAGTTACGCTTACAAGAGCTGCGGCTACAGCGGCAGCAATAAGTGATTTACGCATTTGTAGTCTCCTAAGTTTATGTCCCGTCGATTGTTTGGAAGCTGGCAGTGGGACAATTGCCGTTTTCCTTCTTGTTTGTGCAGTTAAGCTGCACGCACCTTTTGCCGTTTGGGTTCAGAAGAACCCGAACGGACTAAAGCCCGAGAATGGTGATCYARATCCGCCGGGGTAATTCCCCCCGCCTTGATTGAAACCGCCAAAATTACCTGGATTGCCGACCGGACCGTATGGTTGATTGTAGCCATAGGCCGGATTAAATCCGTTTCCATATCCTTGTTGTGGGTAGCCACCGTAACCAAAGCCCGGTGCAAACCCGTTTGTGCCAAATCCTTGCGGAGCGGGACCGTATCCAAAGCCCTGTTGCGGATAGCCAAATCCCTGTGGAAAACCGTTAAATCSAAATCCTTGCGGGGCGTTCCCAGGAAGGCTGCTTTGTACATCCGGGTCACTTGCATAAATTCGGGCGGGCGCCACCGGTTGCACCGGGACTGCCACGGGGACAGTTTCTTCGGCCAGTATTGGCTCTGCAGATAGTTTTTGATCCAGATCCACGGGCGCGTATTTATCAACTATTGGCTGATTGGGTGTCCACGTAGSCTGCGGTGCTGGTACGGGCTGAACCGCCATGGCCGTTGCCGGCGCAATTGGATTCCAGGGATTGGCGGTTTGCGCGTAAACAAAAGCAGGCATAGCGCAGCTCAGCAAGCTAACCACTATAATATTCATATATGTCTTCATGTTATCCCCTTTCATCCTATGTTTCCTTTGCTGCGACTTTTTACGGTCGGGTCTGTTGTGTTAGATTTTGTGGATTTACATATCCGGGTCCAAATGGACCGGTATTTCCACCAAATGGGCCGCTTGGGAAAAACGGCTGCGCGCCATAACCGGGGAAAAATCCCGGTGTAGGTGCCTGACCATACCCCTGCGGTCCCCAACCCTGCGCTGACGCATTGTTGGAATAATTAAAACCTTGCTGAAACTGACCATTACCTTGGCCACCAGTGAAATTTCCACCCTGAGCGTTCGCCCCAAAAGGCACCCAACCCCAGCCCGGAACGAACTGAAACTGCTGTTGTGGCTGCGGGAACGGCGCAATTGCTGGTGCCGAATTATTTCTGGCAACGGTATTGGTGCCTTGTCCCTGATTCACAACCGGGGCTGGACGGTATGCTTGCTGCTGAGGCTGCATCCAATAAGGCAAAGCCGGAAAATTTGAACTGTTGGGTCGTTGCAACGGCTGAATTGGTCGGATCGGTTGAACAGGTTGAAAATYCATCGCCCGATACGGCCCCGGMGTCGGCAAAGGAGCACCACTGTCCTGAGCATTTACCGTTCCAGCAATTGGAACCGCAGCCATCCCAAAAAGAACRGTGAGGATTATTATGTTTGTGCGCATCAACTGTTCCCTTCGATTAACTGTTGTTGGATGGCTTTTTAAGCCGGATACCACGGCGACCACCTGTTTTAGGTTTCGCTTTGGCGCTTGGTTTTGGTGTTGCTTTCACAGCCGGTTTCCTGGCCGCAGTTGTTTTCGCAGGCATCGGTTTGGCTTTAATCGCACGCGTCTTTGTAGGTGTCGCCCTATTCGAGGTAGATTTGGCAGGAGCTGCGGGCTTTGTAACCTTGTTCACTTTGCTAGCCGCAGGCTTTGCGGCCGCTTTCCCAGCAGGTTTGGCTGCCGGTTTCTTTGCTGTCTTCGGTTTGCTTGGTGCAGGTGCGGATTTTGGCGTCGCAACTGCTGGTGCTGCAGCGGCTGCGGGCTTGGCAACGGGTGCCGGAGAAACTTCAGGTGAAGGTGTCATTACCGGTGCCGCTGACGGGGCTGCAGTAAACGTTGTGGCTACTTCTGGCTTGGCAACACGGCTCTTTACCCAGCCAAAGATAAATTTGCTCAGGCCGACGATCACAAACACCGCCGCCTCAATCAGCATCATCAGAAGGTCGCCAATCACCGTCAGAACCGAGCGGGTATTTTTCACCACCGCACGCTGTGAAAACGCGACGGGTTCGGCAATTTCATCGTGATAACCATCAGCCGTGCGAAGCGTGTCGACTGGCGTTTCAGCTTCGGTGTTGCCACCTTTCCCRCTRCCATCATCTGTCAGCGCATCGCGGAAAGTCACGCACCCCATTGGAATAACAACCAGCGTCAGCAGCGTSGAYACCAGRCCRCCCATCATCARSGAAATYGCCATACCTTCAAAAATCGGGTCAGATAARATCACCGATGAGCCCGCCATCAGCGCCAGCGCGGTAATGATAATCGGGCGCGCACGGGTACGGCAGGCGTAGATCACCGCCTCTTGCACTTCCATGCCGCGCTCAACCGATTGGCGGGAAAAATCCACCAGCAAGATAGAATTTCGCACAATAATCCCGGCCAGAGCGATAAACCCAATCATCGACGTCGCAGTAAACGGCGCGCCAAACAACCAATGCCCGGGCACAATACCGATTAGTGTAAGCGGTATCGGMGCCATMACAATCGCGGGCATGGTGAAGTTACCAAATTCCCAGACCACAAGGATGTAGATCAGGATCAGCGCAACCCCAAAGGCGATGCCCATATCACGGAAAGTTATATAGGTTACTGTCCACTCACCGGTCCATTCCAGAGCCGATTGCAGGCTGGTTTTTGGAGGACCAATATAGTTCGTGTCAACACGAACTCCGTCCGGTGCGACGTAATCGTCCAGCAGGCTTTCAAGCTCAAAAATACCATAGATAGGSGCGCCAAGACGTCCCGACACTTCGCCGGTGACGTACTCAACCGCGCGCAGGTCTTTGTGGTAAACTGGCTCATCCATCTGGAARGTCTCGAACTTACCAAGTTCGGTCAACGGGATCATATTGCCGGTGGCCGATGGTATCGGTAGTTGTCCCAGGCGTCCCAATTCACCCCGCAGGGCTAGCGGCATTTGCAGGTAGATGAAACSCGGTTCCAGCGAACGCTCAACCTTTACGTCACCCAGAATATAGCCGCCCATGGCCATTTCCAGCTGACGGTTGATGTCTTCAACAGATACACCACGGCGGGACGCCTTTTCGCGGTTCACAACGAAACGCCAGCTTTCATATGGCATCTGCAAATAGCTGTCAGCGTCCACAATGGTTTCGGCGTCACGGAACAGGCCTTCGACGTCGGCTGCCACCTGTCGGCGCGTTGCATCATCGGGGCCGTAAATTTCTGCAACCATAGTTTGCAGAACCGGCGGCCCGGGCGGCATTTCCACAACTTCGATGCGCGCGCCCAATTCCTGCGCCAATGNCGTCAGCGCCTCACGCGCGGCCACAGCCAGTTCGTGGGATGAACGATCACGATCTTTGCGATCGGTCAGCTGTACCTGAATGTCGCCGTGCCAGCTTTTGTCACGCAGGTAAGTRTGGCGCACCAGACCGTTGAAGTTGAACGGCGACGCAGTACCCGTATAGGCCTGCAACGCCGTAACTTCTGGCAATTTCCGCACCTCGGCCGACAGCTGTGAAACTACATTCGCTGTTACTGGCAACGCAGTGCCTTCWGGCATGTTCACCACGATATTGAATTCGGGCTTGTTGTCGTTTGGCAGCATTTTTACGGTCACGGCCTTGGTCGCAAACATCGACAGGCTTAAGAAGAATACCAGCAGCAATCCCAGCCCAAAAGCCCAGCCCTTGAACCGGCTGGTCAGCAGCGGCACCAGCATCCAGTTGAACAACTTGCTGAGAATTGCCGCCTGGCGGTGTTCTTTATTTTGTGCCTTAGCCAACTGTTTCATTGAGGGACGAATACGTTGTGCCAACCACGGAGTGAAAACAAACGCGGCAATCAGCGACAACAACATTGCAACCGAACCAAGTGCCGGGATCGGCGCCATATAAGGGCCCATCATGCCAGACACCATGCCCATTGGCAGCAGTGCCGCGATCACCGTGAATGTCGCCAGAATGGTCGGATTCCCAACCTCTCGCACCGCATCCACGTTGCACTCAGCCGTACATTCGCCGTCTTCCAGCCAACGGCGATAGATATTTTCCACTACCACAATTGCGTCATCCACCAAGATACCGATGGAAAAGATCAGCGCGAACAGGCTAACCCTGTCGATGGTGAARCCAAGAATATAGGCAAAGAAAACCGTCAGCAGGATGACCACCGGGATAACGATCAACACAACAATTGCTGCACGAAGACCCAGGGCGAACCATATAAGCAACGTCACTGCACCGGTTACAACGAACAACTTGAAGATCAGCTCGTTTACTTTTTCATTGGCGGTCTCGCCATAGTTCCGGGTTACTTCCACATGGACGTTATCCGGGATCAGGCTTCCCTCTAACCGGTCAACATAGGCCAGAATTTCGTTTGCCACTGTCACCCCGTTTGAGCCACCCTTTTTCGCTACCGCAATAGTGATCGCCGGGGCACCGATTGGGGCCAGTTCGGGGCTTTTATCTGCGCCTGCATCTTCCTCACCATGTGCTCCGTAAGAAGGACCAGTGTAGTAGGTGACCAGATCAGTTGCATCGTCTGTGCCTTCGGTGACCAAAGCCACATCGCGCACATAGGTCGGCTGACCGGCACTGACGCCTATCATCAGGTTTTCAATGTCCTGCGCCGATCTCAGGAACGACCCGGTATATAGCGTAAAGGTATTCTGCCCGGCCTCGATTGAGCCTACGCCACGTTCGGAATTGGCCGTGCGAATGGTTTGCGCCAGCTGGTCCAGCGTGATGCCAAAACCCGCCAGACGCTCGGGAAATATTTCGACGCGGATCGAATCCGAACGCCCGCCAACGATAAAGCTCTGCGATGTATTCGGGATTTCCTTCAAGCGCTGCATCACGTCCAGACCAAGGGACCGCAGCGCCGCTTCGTCAACTTCATGCGACCACATCGTAAGGGTCACAACCGGCACATCATCAACGCCCTTCGGGCGGATCAGCGGCTGTGAAACACCCGGCGGGATGCGGTTCAGRTTGGATTGTATCTTGTCGTTCAGCTTAACCAGCGATGGCCCCAGTTCTTCGCCCACTTCGAACTGAACCGTAACCATGGCTCCGTCGCGCTGTGACACCGAATAGACGTGCTTCACGCCCTGAATTTCGGACATAAGGCGTTCCAGCGGATCAGTGGCAATGGATGCTACCTGATTAGCGGATGACCCATCATATGAGAAAAAAATGTCAACCATCGGAACAGAGATTTGCGGATCTTCCTGACGCGGTGTCAGAACCAGCCCCATCAGACCAAGGGCCAGACAAGCGACCAACAACAGCGGCGACAGTGGCGAATTTATAAACATCCGCGCAAGGTTGCCGGCAGCACCAAGACTTACACTTTGGGRCGCCTGAACTTCTTGCTCTATGTTGTTGTTATCGGTCATATTTCTCTCCCATCTGCTGACCTGTTTCCGCTATTCGCCAGAAACCAGATTAGCTGGTGGGTTAAGAATGACCTGCTCACCGCCGTTCAGACCCGAGATCACAGAGATCCGGCCATCAGGYGTTGGATAACCTACACGAACAAGCCGCAAGGACGGCTTTCCATCAATCAGTACAAATACCGATGGCAGACTGCCGCGCCATACTAATGCTTCGACAGGTATTGCTGCCTGTACCCTTGTGGGAACCGAACTGTCCGGAACGGTAACTTCGACATACATTCCTGGACCACCWGGGGTGTCACTTGGAAGATCAAATTTGACTTTGACAGTATGACGATCCGGGTCCGCGACCGGGAATATCTGCGCTACCTTTGCTTCCACCAACGCGCCACCTGCATCCAGACGGGCGGGGACCAACATTCCCTCGMTCAGACCTGCGGCCAGACGAACCGGAACATCAGCTTCTATACGCAGAAAACGAATATAAGCRTAGGTTATCAGTGGCATRCCCGGCTGAACCGTGTCGCCGACTTCAACCATYTTGCGAATAACAACGCCCTCAAACGGCGCGATAGAACGTGTGTCCCGCACCCGCGTATCAAGCGTGTCAAGATTGGCTTGCGCTTGTGCCAAAGCACTTTGTGCCTGATTGATTCCAACGCCCTGAGCATAAAGATCGGCCTGACGCTCTAGCCCGGAGTTTGTCTGCCCGATAGAATCCGTAAACCCACGCGTGAAGAACTGATCRAACGTGGTAGGAATACCCATACCTGGGAAGYTTGAAATTGAATTGGTACGTGGCGCATAAAGCTCTCGGGTATATTGCATTTGCGAATTGCGCAGCGCTGCTTCTGCCTGAAAAATTTGAGCTGAGGCGGCGCGGCGTTGTGCCTGAATGCTGCTGTCGTCAATCTGAACCAGAACTTCGCCCTCAGCTGCGTTATAGCCTTCAGCRCCRGCTAAAAAGGTTACGCGTCCTGGGATTTGGGCCGTCAGTGTGACTTCCTTAAAGGGTATTACTGTCCCACCAACCGTTGCATTACCACCAATCTGCGAGGTGAGAACCGGGGCTGTCTGAAATTCGGCCTGCGCGACCGCACTTCCAGTAAAAATTAAACCCTGTGTCACCGAGATTACTGACATGCAAACCGCAAATATTAGACGTCCCGGCTTTTGCATAACACTTCCCAATTGTTTATTTTTTTCTAACTACAAAAAACTTATGCAGACCCTTGAATATCAGATCTTGTAGCACGGGGCTCGATTTTCTCAAAGGATTATATTCTTATATTCGAATATCTGAAATATCTGGATATTCTGCTGGCGCTGCTAAGGTCGCTTCATCGGTATTAACCATTGTAATTTTAACATTTTTTAGAATCCCACCCTATGCCGATCCAACTCCGCACTTGGTTAGGGGTTGACCCGAAGACACAATATATAGGGGCGCAATAGCCACAGGAAACCGACCCAAAATTTACGTTATTCTAGATTATGAAATACGATTCGCGTCAATTTATCGGCATTAACTCGATCAAAATCCGAACGGGGTGCTCCACATATAAGACAGAGGCTGTGAGAACGCATAGGTCGCCTTGGAAATGTCATAGGTCATCCGGCTCATGTTTGCGTTCATGCTCTGGATTGAGCCCGTCATCACAGCGATATCTTCACCCATGCCATAGATATTCTGATTCATCAAAACGATGTTCTGGTCCATCGCGTCGATGTTTTGGCTCATACTGTGGATATCTGCAGACATACCTTCCTGCAATACAACCATACGGCTGAAATCCCCGCCCAGCGTGACCATCACTTGCGTCATGGTATTAACCTGCTGCGCCATACCATACATAACCCACGTGAAGATCGCCATTATGATAACAATCCCAGCGGTTGTTAAAACGATGAAACGCCCGCTATTAACACGACGGTACATGTAGTGCTCCTCTTATGTCGCACCGGCATTCAGCCACCTCTTGCTCAACAAGCTGAATTCCGGTTCGCGGATTGTAGTGGATATAATCACATAATCATATAACTAATTGTGTTGAGGGGACGACAACCTGTTTCTGTATTATTTTCAAGTAACTATTGGCCTAAATTGGCTATGAATTTCCCCTATAGGAGATTGCATTATGGGCCTCACGATCGGGCCCAATAGCGGAATCTATCAACAGCAACGACATTAAATTCCGATACGAAAAAGCAGAGCGCGCCGGTATTCACGTTGCCGCGAGAGCCGTTCAAATCCGGCTAAAAGTATCCTAATATCCTAGATAACACCCATAGAACAAAGGCCCGCACATGTCCGGCAACGCAATGGAAGAAGGTCTGATCCAGCAGATCCACAACCCCAGCCATACCGATCCAAGCCGTTTCGGTTTCCTGGCCGGGGCGCTGTCCGGCATCGCTGCCATGATACTGCTCAGTATGATATTCCCCAATCTTCCCAGGCTTTTAACTGCCTATCTTAGCCTTGCGGTAACCGCCCTGATTGGCACCCTAATTACACGTCGCATCACCCGCGCGCGCAAGATCCGCGATGTGAATAGGAAGATCGAAATGCGAGAAGCCCATCAGGCGGAAACGGTGCGCAAGATTGCACTGATGAAGGCAGGCGAGATCAGCGATACCGCCCCCTAGCCCGGCCTCCGGGCGCGTTCGCCTAATTCTTTAATGATTTCCTCGCCTATTTAAACTCCTTAAAGCGGGGTTTCGGGCATTGCGCGGCGAAGGTCTGACACGCTAGTCTGACGACAGGAGGACGGTTAATGAAAAACAGATTTTGGTTAATATTGGTGCTTGGCATATCCGGCGTCACCGTGGCGGGATGCACGCCACTTTTGGTCGGTGCCGCAGGCGTGGTGGTTGTGGATGAGGTAATGGAACGGAAACAGGGCGGCGACGGGCTGTTTTGAGCTGAATGCACAGGTAAACCATTGTAAACACAGGAAAAGACGCCAGGTGCTAAAGCCGAAGCCTTTTGCGTGTGCCGTTGCTGACACGCCCTGACGCCAATCCTTGAATCTTTCCCCCCAGAGGGTTTCGGACCCAACATGCGATGATCCTTGCGAACCACCACTGCCGAAACGGTTATCAATAAAGAACCCCGTCCTGACCGCGTCGACCCTTGTTAAGGTGCTGTCCGGCTAAGGTTCTGATAACCTTGGCTTTTTTGCATCTTCCCAAAAACATTCACCTTGCAAATCCAGCCCGAAGACCTTTTCCACTCAGCTCCGGCTCCTAGGGGCCTTTCGCTAACCGCTCTGGTTCCGAAGAACCATTTTGGTAGGGCCAGATTGCGCCTNTTGGKTNGAGTCGGGCAAGGAATTTTCCGGGCGTGCGCGGGTGCTCTGGGGATAACGCGTAGGAGAGTTTGGGGATAAGTGGAAATTCTGCATTGGGGTCGCCGGGTTAGGGATAGGCGGGAAGCGGCTTAAGCGAGAGGTGATCCCCAGGGCAGCATCRAAACCGAGCGAGTTTTCGTTCYGTSCRTTTCGGGTGACCGGGTTTGTGCGGTWTGTACSCCCGCGGGTGACCGSGWTTGTACGAAACGTACGGCGTGAAAATCGGCGGGTTTGTTTCACAAACCGTTAACTTTGTTYGMCGAAGCTGGRCSCGATGTCGAATTACRTTCGCCCCAAAGCRCCCGGTGCCGTYGTGTTCTTTACGGTGGCTTTGGCGAACCGGGGATCACGGTTGCTGGTGGATGAGATTGGGGTGTTGCGGCGGGCGGTTTTAGCGACCAAGGCCGAGCGGCCGTTTGAGATTGATGCGTGGGTTGTGATGCCCGATCATTTGCATTGTGTGTGGACGTTGCCGGAGGGGGACGCGAATTATTCGGTGCGGTGGGGCGCGATCAAAGCGCGGTTGGATGGGGTTAAGGAATAATGCAGGAAATACGTTGTGGGGCGTGTGGCCGTAAATTGGCAATGGGCATTTTTATTGAGCTGCAGATTAAGTGCGCCCGTTGTAAAACAGTTAATTTTTTGAGGGTCGAGAACCCCAAACCAGTGCGCCCAGAGTGTCGAACGTTGGACGATACTCTTGAAAAAATATCAAAACAAACAGGTGACGCTTTACCAGGCCGATTGCTTGAAACTTCTTAAAACACTAGCGGATGATAGTGTTGATTTAATTGCCACCGACCCGCCTTATTTTAGGGTTAAGGGTGATGCTTGGGACAATCAATGGGCTGATAAAAATGCTTTTTTTGATTGGCTTGATGATGTGTTAGTTGAGTTTGCACGGGTGCTTAAACCCAATGGGTCACTTTATTTATTTGCGGGGCCGCACTTAGCCACCGAGGTTGAGGGGGTTGTTTCTAGGCGTTTTAACGTGCTTAACCATATTATTTGGCGCAAAAAGAACGGCCGGCACTTGGGGTGCTGCAAGGAATCGCTACGCAAGTACTTTCCGCAAACTGAACATAAAACAAAAGGAGTTTTTTCAGGACGTCAGCATTTTCAGGACTAACGACGGCAAAAAAACGTTCGGTATACTCGTTGTCGATCTGTGGAGCAGACGATCCTTGGGTCAATTGTTTGAAGATGTGATCAAACGCCTCGAGTGCAAAACGCATATTATCTT
>NVTR01000052.1 GCA_002732955.1 Marinosulfonomonas sp. | reverse complement strand
AAATCCACCGGATCATGGTTGGCCATGGAGATATCGAAGGCCGCCCCTTGCAGGTGAAGGGAATGTTTTGCCCCGCCGACCTGTCGGTTGTAATTCGGGGTGCGATAGGCGGAATGCACGATCAGCGGCACGCCGAGCCGGTCGCGCAGGGCTTGTAACTTGTCGAGCGCCGCCTCGTTGATGCGGATTCTGCCGTCGCCACGACAGGCGATTTCCTCCGGCGAAAAGTTTAGCCAGCGCCAGAGTTTTTCGGGCACGTTGCGCCAGTTGGCATAGTAATYGGTGGTCATGKTTTMCTCCGGAAATGAAAAACCCGCCGATTGGCGGGCATGTGGTCGGGGTGGAATGGGGGGCGAGCTGTCAGCCGAAGAGTTTCAGCTTCACGGCAATGCCCGCGATCAGGGCGAGCAGCAGGCCGGTGGTGAACAGGCTGACGATGGTCATCCGTCGTTGCCGCCCTGCGCTGSYGTAATCAATGGTAAATGCCCGGCTGCCGGAGCGGTAGATGCAGATGGCAAAGCCGCGCACCACGGTGTCGAAAACCTGATAATCCTTGCCACTGACGGGCTCGGCCTCCCGCACGGACTTTTCGTTCAATCGTATTCGCCTGGGCATGAAGCGCACCTCCGTTCAGTCACGACATGAGGCGTAGATTTACGCCCTTATCAAGTCATGCATGAACCGAAGGGTGGCGGGATGGCGCAGGGTGGCAGTCATATGGCAAGGGGCGTGCCATCCCCGGTGTTTCATGGGGTTTGGGCTAGTTGCTGTGGTCAGATGGATTTGCAACGATCGCCTCTTGTTGGCCTTCGGCCGAGCCACCCTATTTTATCGCAATGGAAAAAGGCCAAGCATCGCACAACGCGCCGGACGACGTAAAACATGGGAATTGCCGTCAGTGATTGTATAGCCCACTGTGAGACCAGTTTTTGCGGAGCACTGGAGAGATGAGTATAATGGAAACCGAAAAAATGATTGAAATYATCAACGCGGTTTCTGTCCCGATTGTCGTGYTGGACGCCGATTTGATCGTTGTTGCGACAAATAAAAGCGCATACAATGTGTTCAGTGGACTTTCTGTCGGAATCCCTGTTGCACAGGCTATTTCAAAGAAACGCAGCTTTATCACACGACTTCGTGACGCCCTGGAAAACCCGACCGAAAAACGCCTGACTCTGAGGACTAAAGAAGGGTTTGGACAAGAGTTTTCCATCACGATAAAACCACTTAACCTAGACGAAACAGGTGTAAGAACCCGGCTTTTGCTGACGTTTGAGGACCGCTCGGCGTTGAAGGACGCCAAATCCATGCGCAGCGATTTTGTCGCCAATGTCAGTCACGAGATCCGATCACCCTTGACKGCCATAACCGGCTTTATCGAAACTTTGCAAAGCACCGCCCAAGATGATCCGCAGGCGCAAGCGCATTTTCTTGAATTGATGGCGAAAGAAGCCGGGCGAATGGGCCATCTTGTCACCGACCTGCTGTCCTTGTCTCAGGTCGAGGTGAAACAACGCCGCCGCCCGAAGAAAACCGTCGATCCCAATCTGATTATCACCCAAGCYATGGCCGCGGTCCACCAACTGGCCAAAAAGCAGGGCATGTCATTGGTGTATCAGGCACAAAACACTCTGCCCGCCCTTCCCGGTCAGCATGACGATCTGGTGCGGGTTTTCATCAATTTGCTGGAAAACGCGATCAACTACGGGCGCGCCGGTGGCGAAATACAGGTAACGGCCCTTGCGCAAACTGGCGCCAATCCATTGGGACAAGCCGCCATATCCATAAGCGTCAGGGATCAGGGCGAAGGGATCCCGGCCGCAGACATCCCCCGCCTTACCGAACGGTTTTACCGCGTGGACAAAAGCCGGTCCCGCAACGTTGGCGGCACCGGGTTGGGGCTGGCGATCGTGAAACATGTTCTGGTTCGCCATCGCGGCAAGCTGGTGATCGAAAGCACCCCCGGTCAGGGGTCCACGTTCAGTGTTTATCTGCCGTTAATGCCACCGAAGAAAACTTAGACCTGTCATCAAACTGTTACATGATTGTCGTACGCCTGAAACACGCACACGCGATTGAAGTGTCGTTCCAYAAGGAACCAACTGACACTACAGGAGACAATCAAAGATGCCTATTCATCGGCCTTGCGCAACGGTTGCCATTTTGCTGGCACTTGCGACAACACCCGCGCTGGCGCGCGAACAAATCAACATTGTGGGATCGTCCACCGTGTTTCCCTTTTCCACCACCGTTGCTGAACGCTTCGGCAAATCCACTGACTTTAAGACGCCGATTGTTGAAAGCACCGGATCGGGTGGCGGTCTAAAGCTGTTTTGCGCCGGTGTTGGTGAAAACACACCCGACATCGCCAATGCTTCACGCCGGATCAAAGMGTCAGAAGTRCGCCTGTGCGCAGAAAATGGCGTGRCTGAAATCGTCGAGGCGATGATCGGTTTTGACGGCATCGTCATTGCCAACTCGGTTGAGGCTGAGCCGATTGAAATCAGCTTGCGCGATCTCTTTCTGGCGCTGGCCAAGGACGTTCCCGCCGGGGACGGAACAAGCCAACCCAACCCCTATACCACATGGAAACAGGTCAACCCGTCGCTGCCCGACATCAGGATCGAGGTTCTTGGCCCACCGCCCACATCCGGCACCCGCGATGCATTCGCCGAACTGGCGATGGAGGGGGGATGCAAGACGTTTGATTGGATCAAAGCGCTGAAAAAGACCGACAAGTCAGCCTATAAATCCCTGTGCCATACAATCCGCGAGGATGGGGCCTATATTGAGGCGGGCGAAAACGACAACCTGATCGTGCAGAAATTGYGCGCCAATCCGGCGGCCTTCGGCATCTTTGGCTACAGCTTTCTGGAACAGAACCGCGATGTGGTTCAGGGGGCAATCGTTAACGGTGTCGCCCCCGAGTTCGAAGAAATCGCCGACGGCAATTACCCGATTGCCCGGTCGCTCTATTTCTACGTCAAGAAGGCGCATGTGGGTCTGATCCCCGGAATGGCCGCGTTTCTGGCTGAATTCACAGCCGAGGACACATGGGGCGAAGACGGGTATCTGGCCGACAAGGGCCTGATCCCGCTGTCGGATGATCTGCGCGACGACTGGCGCGCTAAGATCAACGCCCTGACGCCGCTGGACATGTAAGGCCAAGGCCCCGAACCGGCATGGGTTGGTTCGGGGCACACCCAGATATCGGTTTATGCCATGACTGAAAGCACCCTGAACCTGACCAGAACCGCCCGGCCCAAATGGCTGGACCGGATGATTGTTGCCTTGCTGGCGGCGGCTGCGTCCGTTGCCATTCTGGTGACGCTGGGAATCGTTCTTTCGCTGATATTCGAGACCATGCAGTTCTTCAGGAAAATCCCGGTGGCGGATTTCCTGTTTGGGCTGAACTGGAGCCCCCAAACCGCCATCCGTCAGGATCAGGTCGGTGCCACAGGCAGTTTCGGTGTGATCCCACTGATCAACGGCACCCTGCTTATCAGCGCCATTGCCATGATGGTTGCCGCCCCTCTTGGGTTGGCCTCGGCCATTTACCTGTCCGAATACGCCGGCAAGCGGGCGCGGAGCTGGATCAAGCCCGCGCTGGAGGTTCTGGCCGGAATTCCGACCGTGGTTTACGGGTTTTTCGCGGCGTTGACAGTGGCCCCGTTCATTCGCATGACCGGCGGGCAGTTTGGCTTGGAAATCGCCTCGGAAAGTGCGCTGGCGGCRGGGATGGTGATGGGAATCATGATTGTGCCGCTGGTGTCGTCGCTGTCGGATGACGCCATCAACGCGGTGCCGCAAACCCTGCGCGATGCCTCGCTTGGCTTGGGGGCGACGCGCTCTGAGACCACGCGAAAGGTCGTGYTGCCTGCCGCCTTGCCGGGGATTTCCGGGTCGTTGCTGCTGGCCACSTCACGGGCCATTGGCGAAACGATGATTGTGCTGATGGCGGCRGGGATGGCCGCCAAACTGACCCTGAACCCGTTGGATGCGGTCACCACGATCACCGTGCAGATCGTCACYCTGCTGACCGGCGATCAGGCGTTTGACAGYSCCAAGACCCTGTCGACYTTTGCGCTGGGTCTGCTGYTGTTCGKTCTGACCCTTGYRCTRAATRTYGTSGCYTTGAAAATCGTYAAGAAATACCGGGAACAYTATGATTGATTTCAGTAAAAASGCCGGRTTCAACCTGATCCGCCGWCACCGMRSCGAACAACGKTTCCARTGGGSCGGGCGCATGGCGATMTTYRTYTCRCTSRCGTTYCTGGTGGTRATGGTCGGCAGCATTYTSRTGGATGGCKCKGGMACYCTGCGCCAGACGCAAATCGCGGTGACGGTTGATCTGGGYGCCGACGCGGTTGACCCCGACGATATTGCCGGAGCGCGCTTTGGCAAGATTTTGAAATCGGCCCTGCGCGCACAATTCCCCGGTGCCAAATCGCGCAAGGAAAAGAAAAAGCTGTATAATCTCGTCAGTYCCGAAGGYAGTTTTGARATCARASRYCAGRTCATCGCCGACCCCGCTCTGCTGGGGGGGCGCCAAACACTTTGGTTGACGGCCTCGGATGATCTTGATCTGCTTTATCGCGGCAAGACCGATGTCAACCTGCCTGCAGGCCAGCGCAGGGTTTCCGATCTTGAGATCGAATGGCTTGAAGAGTTGGAACAATCAAACCGTCTTCGCCGGGTTCTGAACTGGCAATTCCTGACCAATGGCGACAGTCGCGAGCCGGAAATCGCCGGGATTTTGGTGGCGCTGGTCGGGTCGCTGTTTTCGCTGGCGGTCTGTTTCGCCTTGTCGTTCCCTATTGGCATCGGGGCTGCGATCTATCTGGAAGAATTCGCCAAACCMGGTCGCATGTCTGACCTGATCGAGGTGAACATCAACAATCTGGCGGCAGTACCGTCGATCATTTTTGGCCTGTTGGGTCTGTCGATYTTTCTGGGATACATGGGCCTGCCCAGATCATCGCCCCTTGTCGGGGGCATGGTTCTGGCCCTGATGACCCTGCCGACAATCATCATTTCCGCCCGCGCTGCCCTGCGATCTGTGCCGCCGTCGTTCAAACAGGCGGCGCTGGCCCTGGGGGCAAGCCCGGTGCAGGCGGTGTTTCATCATGTGCTGCCGGTGGCGATGCCCGGGATTTTGACCGGGGCGATCATTGGCATGGCGCAGGCCCTTGGTGAAACCGCGCCGTTGCTGATGATCGGCATGGTGGCCTTTGTCGTTGACGTGCCGGAATCAATCCTWGCCCCCGCGACCGCCCTGCCGGTGCAGATATTCCTGTGGGCCGACAGCCCGGAGCGCGCCTTTACTGAAAAGACCGCCGCSGCGATCATTGTTCTGCTGATCGTTCTGATCTTGATGAACCTGATCGCCATTTTGCTGCGTCGCAAACTTGAACAAAGGTTCTGAAWATGAGCACTCCCTTCATCTCTGCCAGTGGCGTGAACATCCATTACGGCGCTAAACAGGCGCTGTTCGACATTGATCTGGATATTCAGGCCAACAAGGTCACGGCGTTGATCGGCCCTTCGGGATGTGGCAAATCCACGTTTCTGCGGGCAATCAACCGGATGAACGACCTGATCCCGACGTGCCAGTTTGCCGGATCTCTAAAGATCGGCGGACAGGACATTTACGACCCCTCTGTGGATGTGGTTGCCCTGCGCGCGCAGGTGGGAATGGTGTTTCAAAAACCAAACCCGTTCCCCAAGTCGATCTTTGAGAACGTYGCTTACGGATTGAAAATCCACAAACTGRCCAGCTCYAAACAAGAGCTTCAGGATCGGGTGGAATGGAGYCTGAAAAGTGCCGGCCTGTGGGACGAGGTGGCGGACCGKCTGAACGATGCGGGCAACAGCCTGTCRGGTGGGCAACAGCAACGCCTGTGCATTGCGCGCACCATCGCRGTATCGCCACGGGTGATCCTGATGGACGAACCCTGYTCGGCGCTTGACCCGATTGCCACGGCGGTGGTCGAGGAATTGATCGACGGGYTGCGCAAGGAATATACCATCGTCATCGTCACCCAYTCAATGCAGCAAGCGGCGCGGATTTCGCAGCGCACCGCGTTTTTCCACATGGGTAAACTGATCGAGGTTGGCGACACGAAATCTGTCTTTACRAACCCCCGYGAAGAACAGACCTCAAACTATATCACCGGACGTATCGGTTAGGATTGGAAAATGGAAAACGCGCATATCGTAACCCGGTTCGACAAGGACCTTGACCGGATCAAGGGTCGCATCCTTGAAATGGGCRATCTGGTCCTGGCCCAGATTGCTCAGGCGACTGATTTGTTACGGGACTTTGATGCMACCGTGGCCGACCGGCTGATCGCCCGCGATCGCAAGGTCAACGGCATGAACAAGGCCATCCACAACCGCGCTGAGCGCCTGATTGCCCTGCGCCAGCCCGTGGCGCTTGATCTGCGYGCCGCCCTGTCGCCRATCAATATCGCGTTYGAGTTGGAGCGGATCGGRGATCACGCCAAATCCTGCGCMAAATCAGCGCGTAAACTGGCGCACAGTCCGGCCGACAATGCAGCAATGCAAATCGTTCTGGACATGAGCGCCCTTGTTCAGTCCATGCTGGCTGATGCCCTGATCGCCTWTGATCACAGTGACACGGATCTGGCGGCGCAAGTMCGCRCMCGCGACAAACAGGTTGATCGCCAAAACAAGGCCCTGTTTGAAATGGGYCTGCAATTCATCGCCGCCTCCCCCGCGGACGCCGAGGTTTTTGTCCATAAGATCTTGCTGGCCCGCAATTTTGAACGGGTTGGTGACCACATCGTCAATATCGCCCGMCATGTGCATCAAATCGTGACCGGKGATGATTTGAAAGCCTCGGACTAGGGTTTGCCTCTGCATTTCCCACACACTACTATTCCCCCACAGCCGCCAGAAAAGTGACCCGGAATTGAGCCTGACCAACCCCAATATTCTTGTGATCGAAGATGAGCCTTCCCARGTGGAACTCCTGCGTTACAACCTGACGCGGCAGGGTTTTKCGGTGCGGGTSGCCATGGACGGCGAAGAAGGCYTGCAAACGGCAATCGAAGACCCRCCGGACCTGATCCTGCTGGACTGGATGCTGCCCAACCTTTCAGGGGTGGAAATTTGCCGCCGGTTGCGCAGCAACAAGACCACCCGTGARGTTCCGGTKATAATGCTGACCGCCCGRTCCGARGAAACAGACAAGATCCGTGGGTTGGACATAGGCGCGGACGATTACGTCACCAAGCCTTATTCGGTCAAGGAACTGATCGCCAGGGTGCGCGCRGCYCTGCGACGCCCCACCGCCAGTGTGATGGAAAACAAACTTGTGCTWGGGGCGATCGAGGTGGATTTGGAAAAGCACCTTGTTCTTTGTCACGGGATCAAAGTCGAGACCAGTCCGACGGAATTCAGGCTTCTTGTGACCCTGATTCAAAGCCCGGAACGGGTGTTTTCGCGCCTGCAGTTGCTTGATATGGTTTGGGGCATCACCGCCGACTTGAATACACGGACWGTCGACGTGCACATCGGKCGATTAAGGCACGCGTTGTCGCCTTCAGGCTGTCAACATCAAATCCGGACAATMCGTGGGTTTGGCTATGCGATGGGCTTAAGCTGATGGATTGAACTGAAACCGTCGAAAGTTTCAAAGGGCCGTTCGACACCAGGGTTTGAGATTGMAATCTTTTTTACAAGGCGCGTTTCCCACTCATTGAAGTCGCCGTATAGGGTGAAGACTTCGACAGAAGTTGAAAAATGGGAATTCGACTGGGCCCGCAGCATTCGTAAACCAGATTTGAGGTACAATTAGCTAACGCTGACTATCCAGGCGGAAAATYGTTTTTGATGGCACGGTATTTCGCAAGTCAATTTACCTCAACGCCACCTCAACCCTCGAACGACGTTTTCGCGCGGCCTGTGCCATCGAATGTCGGCCRAGGATGGTGAATGCCGGGGTCAAAATTTTRCGATATCAAACGATTGACGCACAAGCYAYTTATCTCMATAAYYYATTGGAATTATTAAGGTTTTGGCTAATAACCTGAAGATCGTTGGTTCAAATCCTAGCCCCGTAACCAACGTTTCGCATTGAATTGCGGAATCAGGTGAGTGCCGTTTAGTTCGTACTCTGTGCGTCGCTGTATCGCTTGCCCTTCATTCAAAATCTCCTCAGATAGTATGCCGAGAAAATTCTACGTGTGAACGTCACTAATTTATTTTGGGGGCTACCCTACGGGTGATTTAGTGTCGATACTATCTTCGAAGGGGTTATACCTTGTCTAATTTATTATACGAAAAATTATTCGGGCAACATGCCGGTCGGGCTGCGACGTTTCTTCGTTTGGAGAATGGCAAAATATATAGYTACGATGATTTCCTTCGTCTAACTGGACGGTTCGCAAATTTACTGGTTGGGCTAGGTCTGAYCCCCGGAGACCGTGTTGCAGTTCAGGTGGATAAATCAGCCGAGRCATTGGCGRTTTACGCMGCATGYGTTCAGGCTGGTATGGTATTTCTTCCGTTAAACACCGGCTACACACCAAGAGAAATTAGGTATTTCCTTTCTGATAGTGGGGCTGGGCTACTAATATGCCAAGGMGAAAATAAACCTCAGTTAGAAGAGGTGGCCATTCKTTCAGGAGCGATACTGAGAACACTGAATGCTGATGGATCCGGTTCGTTCACAAATAACGAACTGGATATGCCGGATACTTTTGCGACAGTCGATCGCGAGATAAGCGATTTGGCGGCGCTTTTGTATACTTCTGGTACAACCGGACGTTCAAAAGGGGCGATGCTTACGCAAGRAAATCTGTTGTCCAATGCTCAGACTTTGGCAGACCTTTGGCAGTTTTCTGACAAAGACAATTTGCTTCATGCCCTACCTATTTTCCATACACACGGGCTGTTTGTCGCCACTAATGTAACCCTTATCGCGGGCGGATCTATGGTCCTGCTTCCGAGATTYGATCTGGATTCCCTGATAAAGCATATGCCGTTTGCCACGTCGTTGATGGGGGTGCCAACGTTTTACACGAGGCTGTTGGAGGATCCGAGATTTGATAAATCGTTAACCCAGAACGTGCGGTTATTCGTCTCGGGAAGCGCTCCGCTGCTGGCTGAAACCCATATGCGGTTTGAAGAACGGACCGGTCACAAAATTCTGGAACGCTACGGAATGACCGAAACCAGCATGAACACTTCAAAYCCATATRATGGTGAGCGCCGCGCGGGTACGGTYGGATTTGCGTTACCGGGAATAGATCTGAAGATTACTGATGCCAGCACGGGGGAAACCTTRAMAGGTGGTGAAAYCGGTCAGATCGAAGTGTGCGGACCAAATGTGTTCAAAGGTTATTGGAAGATGCCTGAAAAAACTGCTCAGGAACTGCGTGCAGATGGGTATTTCATTACCGGGGATCTGGGGCGGATTGATCAGGACGGATACCTTCACATTGTTGGGCGTAACAAAGATATGATCATTTCAGGCGGGTATAAYGTTTACCCGAAAGAGATTGAGCAGGCGATCGACAAAAACCCCGGAGTCCTGGAAAGCGCCGTAATAGGAGTACCGGAYCCAGATTTAGGMGAGGTTGCGATTGGTATTTTGGTTGCAGAAACTGGATCGACGCTCAACCTTGAGCRGATATCAGACACACTGAGCAACTCAYTGGCWAAATTCAAGCGRCCGCGAAAATTGTTAGTTGTCCCTAAACTTCCAAGAAATACGATGGGGAAAGTTCAGAAAAACCTCCTGCGTGATGAACACAAAAGCGTGAAATAATTCAAGATTCAAAGGCCAATTTAGTCAATACCATAAGAATTTTCGTATTTAGTTTGCTATCCGAAACAAAATAGGATCACCTTGTAAAATAATAGGGAGAAAAAACATGAAAAAAATTTCACTAATGGCATCAAGCGCTGTTGTTGCTTTGGCTGCATCGGCATCAATGTCTTTTGCTGCTGAGAAAGTAACACTTTATTGCAGCGCACAGGAAGACTGGTGTCAGCTAATGGCACGCGGCTTTGAAGAAGAAAGCGGTATCAAGGTTAATATGACCCGCAAAAGCTCGGGCGAAACCTTCGCGCAGATCAAGGCCGAAGAATCCAATCCTAAGGGCGATGTCTGGTGGGGCGGTACAGGTGATCCACATCTTCAGGCTGCTGAAGAAGGTCTGACAGAACCATACATCTCAGGTATGCGTGGCGAGCTGAACGATTGGGCAATTGCTCAGGCGACATCTGCCAATGACAAGACAATCGGAATTTATTCCGGTGCGCTTGGTTATGGCTATAACACCGAATTGCTGGCCGCTGCCGGTCTACCGGAGCCAAAGTGCTGGTCCGATCTGCTTAAGCCAGAGTTCAAGGGGCACGTTCAGATGGCGAACCCGAATTCTTCCGGGACAGCCTATACGACCTTGGCCACAATCATGCAGCTGTTTGGTGAAGAAAAGGGTTTCGATTTCATGAAATCCCTGCACGCYAATATCAACCAGTACACGAAATCCGGCTCTGCACCGATCAAAGCGGCTGCGCGGGGTGAAACCACTGTTGGTATCGTCTTTATGCATGACGCTGTGAAACAAGCCGTCGCCGGTTTCCCTATCAAGGTTGTGGCACCGTGCGAAGGTACCGGGTATGAAATCGGCTCTATGTCGATCATCAAAGGTGGACGTAATCCTGAAAACGCGCAGGCGTTTTATGATTGGGCCCTGACAGCTGATGTTCAGTCGCTGGCGCTGAACGTAAACGCGTTTCAGGTACCTTCGAACAAAGGTGCCGAAACGTCACCAAGTGCTCCAGATCTGGCGTCGATCAAGTTGATTGATTACGATTTTGTACTTTACGGTTCCAGTGCAGAGCGTAAACGCCTGCTGAAAAAGTGGGATGACGAAGTATCGGTTCTGCCTCAGTAAAACGGAGTGCGGACAGTAACTTCTGAGAAWACGACCCATCCGACACTGATCTTTTGGATCATAGCCGGGTGGGTCGGCTTTTTTGTCTTCCCCTGGTACGGGATCGAAGACGGTTTTTTCACGTTTGATTGGCTTTTCGACGGTTATCCAACCGATACCGATTACGCCCCGGCAGTATTTATTGTGGGGCAGGGCGAAAAACTGTGGTTGTTACCACATATCGCCCCTCTGATCGCCGCTTTGTTTGCCTTGGGACGGCCAAAATCAGACCCGCTATTTGCTAAAATTCTAATCCTGAGCGGCACATTAGGTTTCTGCTGGCTGATTGCGCAGGGCTTTAGCATTGGTTTGCGTGGCTGGCAGTTTGGCTGGTTGGAAGGGTTATTCGGCCCACTAGGGGACCGCCAGTTCGGCATGGGCTACGGCGCTCTGCTGGTTGCCAGTGCGTATTTGTTTATTTTCACGCAAGGCATTGCAGCCCGGGGCGCGATTAATGGTGACGTTTTTGTTGTTAGCGCCATTTCCCTGATCATTGCGATTGTCACTATTTTCGTATTTTTCCCGATTACGAAAATGCTGATTGCCGCATTTGTCACCGAGGATGGCGGTTACTCATTTTCTATATTTGCCGATAAATTTTTTGACGAYCGGATATGGGGGCTAAAGTGCCTGACCAGTGGTCGAAAATGTGGTGTAGCCTGGAATTCACTGTTCCTGGCTATCCTTGTCGGTTTCATATCAACTGCCCTCGGGCTGGTTTTTGCACTTGTGGTTACGCGCTCGCGTTTCAAGCTAAACAAAGGGYTGCGCGCCCTGACMGTCCTGCCAATCATTACGCCACCCTTCGTGATTGGCCTGGCCATCATTCTGATGTTCGGTCGCTCTGGCGGCGTGACCGAGTTCTTCGCCGATCTGTTCGGCGTACAACCAACCCGCTGGGTGTATGGGCTGCCGGGTTTGCTGATCGCGCAGACACTGGCATTTACACCTATCGCGTTCCTCGTGCTGATCGGCGTCGTTGAAGGCGTCAGTCCCTCTATGGAAGAAGCCGCTCAGACGTTGCGAGCAAACAAATGGCAGGTATTTCGCACCGTATCGCTACCGCTGATGCGTCCCGGGTTAGCGAACGCATTCCTGCTTGGCTTCATCGAAAGCATGGCCGACTTTGGTAACCCACTGGTACTGGGTGGAAATTATGAYGTGTTATCCACTGATATTTTCTTTGCGATAGTTGGCGCGCAGTATGACCAAGGCCGCGCGGCAGTGCTGGCGATGGTTTTGCTGACCTTCACCCTAGGGGCRTTCTATGCGCAGCGTTTCTGGYTGGGVAAAAARTCHTAYACYTCCGTAACCGGHAAAGGYGACGCWGGSGTWCATCCWCTDHTGCCSCGCAGRCTGGCCTAYCCSGTMTACTTTGTTGCAACRTCMTGGGCGGCGTTCACMATMGTWATCTAYGTRATGATCGTTTACGGATCGTTCGTTGAACTTTGGGGTGTGAACAACACGCTGACCTTCAAACATTACATTACCGCATTCAACTTCAGTTTYGYCGATGGMRCAATCCGCTGGACCGGGGCGGCGTGGGATAGTTTCTGGACCACAATAAAAATTGCAGTGGCTGCGGCGCCGCTTACCGCGGCCCTTGGTTTGGTCACAGCGTATTTGCTGACCCGCCAGACATTCGCCGGGAAAAATGCGTTTGAATTTGGGACWATGCTYAGCTTTGCCATTCCCGGAACGGTAATCGGCGTCAGCTACATACTGGCGTTCAAYGTGCCACCGGTGGAACTTACCGGCACCGGTATTATTCTGGTGGTCAGCTTTATTTTCCGCAATATGCCGGTTGGAGTGCGGGCCGGTATTGCCAGCATGTCGCAACTAGACAAAAGCCTGGATGAGGCGTCACTAACACTGGGTGCCAACAGCTGGCACACCTTCCGGCGCGTTATCTTGCCACTGTTGAAACCAGCTATACTGGCTGCACTGGTCTATAGTTTTGTGCGGGCCATGACGGCGATTTCKGCAGTGATTTTCCTGGTTAGCGCCGAACATAATATGGCCACGGCCTATATCATCGGGCGGGTCGAAAATAACGACTATGGTCTGGCGATTGCCTATTCTACATCACTGATCGTGGTAATGCTGGCGGCGGTCGGATTGCTRCAATTCATGGTGGGRCGAACACARCTTGGGCGACGCKCSGGCATYGGCGCAAGYGCRCATTAAGGGGGCGATATGGCTGAAATGCTGAAWAATTCCAAAGCGGCCTCGGTCTCTTTTCGAAATGTCACCAAGATATACGGCAAGACTGTAACTGCCGTTGACRATATTTCGCTGGAAATTGAGCCGGGTAAGCTGGTGACATTGCTGGGCCCGTCCGGGTGTGGCAAGACGACAACCTTGCGCATGATCGCCGGATTGGAAATGCCTACGAAGGGCAAGATATTCATCGGTGAAACAGATGTTAGCACACTGCCGGCAACTGATCGTGACGTGTCGATGGTGTTCCAGTCCTATGCGCTGTTTCCCCATATGTCAGTTCTGGAAAACGTATCTTACGGTTTGAAATATTCCGGCTTTGATAAGGAAGAAACCCGCAGTCGGGCGTTGGCCGGGCTCGATCTGGTCGGTTTGAACGGCTACGATASMCGYCTGCCWAGCGAGTTGTCAGGCGGGCAACAACAACGGGTGGCGGTGGCGCGCGCGCTGGTTCTGGAACCACAGGTACTGCTRTTTGAYGAGCCCCTGTCAAATCTGGATGCCAAGCTGCGCCGACAGGTCCGTCAGGACATTCGCGACATCCAACAGAATCTGGGCYTGACYGTGGTTTACGTAACCCACGATCAGGAAGAAGCATTGGCGGTATCTGATCGTATCATYGTCATGCGCAACGCCGAGATTGCGCAGGAAGGCACCCCACGCGAGCTGTACGAAGAACCGGTCGATCAGTTCGTGGCGGATTTTATCGGTGAAGCAAACCTGATCCCCTGCCAGATTGAAACGGTCAAAGGCGGTAAAGCCGGAATATCAATCGGCAGCCTRAAATATTCACTGGACGCGCGAGGCTTAAAACCTGGACCCGCGATACTGGCGGTTCGTCCGAGCCGTGTCAGCCTGTCTGCAAAACCAACCAGCACCACGTTGGCCGCYAAAATCCTGAAATCGACRTTTGTTGGAAACCATATGGAATACACGGTTGAGGCAGAGTTCGGAACAATTTTTGCAATTTCAGACGATGTCACCAAGCCATTGGATACGGGTCAGGATGTTGGGCTCGGGYTTGCAAAATCCGGGCCCGTATTGTTGCCTGCGGAATAGGTRATTTAATTTTCTGCAATATTAATCGGTGCGGGGGTGTCATTTATCCCGTTATTTTAGTGCTGCGATCTGGGCCATGTCGATAATAATCGCGAGGTTCCAGAATTGCATCAACTCTTGTTCCTGCGCAATGCAATCCGCTGTATTATTGTAAATCAGGCGTTCCACTCGAAATCCAAATTGCTCAAACCCGCTGTCCGGGAGTGTTGTTAAAATGATCGGAGTAACGCCCCGTTCAAGTGCAACAGATGCCAGTTTCAGTGCGGCATCTGTATAATCTGTCAGCCGCTTGTTCACTCGAATGCCAATATAGGATTNGCTGGCAYCGGCATTTTTCCAGAGGGTTTTTGAAGGTTTTATGTAACCCTCATCTGTAGCCGCAACCATTGAAGATTGTTCTTCGGGCTCTTCTCCAAACAGCAATTCATCCAWATYGATCGGTTCGTCAGTTGTAATACGTGAAATTACGTCCAGCCAAAGTTCGTCTCTCATTTCGTAACCTGCCCGCTAATAATAGCCGCCGCGTCATTCGTWCCGAKGGGGGGGAGTTCSRWAGCRTCYAAWTTTTTGCGTATTTYATCAGCTTTTCCACCCTCAAGAAAYGCTTCTACTTCSCGCTCTAACTGAATAAATTCAGTTGCAAGAACCGTTACAGCCAATTCRCGRTTGGAKGCTGCTCTGGCGCGTTTTTCCTGRTCATCCATRAATGGGGCGATCTGTGGGATCAGGATTGAAGGGATTTTATGATACAAAATTTCATGGAAAGAATTGTAACCAACGGCTGACACGACAAGGTCCGCTGCCTGACATAAGGCTAGGGCATTTTGCGTTTTTACGACCCGGGTATTCTTCCAGTTAAAGAGGTTTGGCGAAATTTTTGAACCTGGCCACACAATTATCAGATGAAGGCAATTGGGTCGGCGTCCCAACAAAGCACATAGGGCTTGCATTTGTGCRGAGCGATCTGCGGCAACTCCTCCACCTAACATAGTGACTACTAATTCATCAAAATCATGGTGCTGGCTGGTTTTCARTCGATCCCGGATACTTTCRGATTCTCCCTTATTATGTGCGGGGTCTTGWACAATGGGGCCAACGTGAACAACCTTTTCCCCATACGTGTAGCTGGCATTTAGCTCTTCAAATGCTTCATTGGGAACGATGACTTTCTCAAACGCATTCTCACGGTCCAGAGTTGATTGCTTAATCTGCCCAGGGCGCCATAACCCCCGYCTGATCCAGGTTGCGTTTAGCGACTTTTCCTTGATCACGCGGTAGACTGAATCAAATACGTATCCCCCATCAAATACCAGATTGTCGCCAGTACGAAGTCTGGATCTTAGTCGAAGGTAGTTGACCAGATCATTGGCGTAATCGTCTGAATGGTAGGGACTTTTTTGAATCAACGGGATGCTGGAAAACCCGCTGTTTCGGATCAAACTAATACAGCTTGGAAAAGCTGCAAAAAAACTATTTGTGGATTCCGGTAATGCAGATGCAACCAAAGCACATCGCTGTGCATGTCCAAGCCCGTTGCCATTTGTTGGAACAAAAACAGTGTTTGAGTTTTGTCCAGTTTCGAGCCGGGCTTCTTTTGGCGCGGGCAATTTTAATGCAGCTTCAAGCCGTTCAATRGAATTTGCTTGCAACCAAAYATTATCTTCAGAYTGAAGTCYGATTTCGTTCARATTTGGAAATACTCTTTGATCCAGATAATTTGCGAGCGCTTGCAAATCTTCGGGYCCACGTAACACCGGTGCGCCACTTGTTATAAAGGCGGCCGTATTTGTACAGTCGATGACAGCCCCACCGGATTTCAGCAGGTCCAGTGCAAAGCTGGCCATCCGCTCTCCCGGCACGCCTTCACCAAAAAAAGCTGCAATATTTGCAATTTTTGCAAACGTTGCGGGGGGCAAATCTACAATCCCGAATACCGTGATGTCAGAAAATTTTGATTTTTGGATAGTTTCCTTGCCCATACCCGATGTGATGACGTTTAGATGGAAGGCCGACAAGAAATTCATTGCCCCCAAAACCGGCAAGGTCATTGGTTCATCCAGCAATTCTGGCGGTAAGTATAAAACTACTTCCAGTCGGGTATTGGTGTTTTCGGCTCTTTTCCCACCTGCTGCGACCAGTGGTGAGATGGAGGAGTTCAGAATCTGGGAAAYCTGTATTTCGTTCAGGTCGATTACATTTGCTTCCCGACCTAATGCAAACGCGATTCTAGARGATGCGGTAATCAGCGCCTGATAGTCTGGAAACCGGCCTATTGCCGATACTGGTACGCTGGAAGGTAAATTATAGGATCGTAACAACATCAGGGTGTCGTCAGATATAGCCTCTGCCCCAATCAATATATATCCGCTGACAGCAACGTCTTTCATATCTGCCAATAGTGGCGCGGTTTCATATTTTTGGAAGCGCCCCAATTCTTGCGGCGCGGTACCTTCGTCGACGACCACAGCGTGMCCAAGGGCTAATAGTTGTGAAGCAAACAGAATTTTTGAATCGAAGGATTTCGCATCGCGTTTTCCCGCGTCAATAACAATCATGCTGGAACCTCAACCATTTGGTTCAGAACGTTTTGAAAATGSTTTTTAAAGGCGATTGTGGATAACGCCTCTAGACTTTTTTGTGCCTTTACAACGTGCTTTTGATAAAGCGCCGGGTTCGCCACTAAATTACGGATCATCGCGCCAATTTCCACCGGCTGAGCAGAAAGTACAGCGCCCTGAAAAATGCTGGCAGTTTCCGGGTCTGATATGACAACTTTTCCAGCAGCGATTGCCTCCGCCAATACCCGGCCAAAGCTTTCGCGCCATGTCGGCGCCGYAAAATAAACCATGAAATCAATCATTTCGAAAAACCTTGCGACATCCACTGACTGAAAAGGCAGCATTTTCCAATGCGGTCGATATAGTCTGTTTTGCAAAAATATATCGGCACCTAGAATCACATTGCTTTCAGAATGCGAGGGAAAACAAATATCCATATCAGTTATATTCGGAAACTTTTCAATTCCTGGGCGGGAATGCCGACCACGTCGGTCAGCAGGTGTTGAGGTCGGTGGCATCAACTGAAAATCACAGATATTGAACCAGTCACTTTTCAGTACATGCCATCCAGTATGCTGAGGATGAAGTTTCATCCAATCTGATACTGCCTTACGATTGCAAGGTGATATTGGCGCGATAGATTTCTTTAGAGCAAGAGTCGCTCGATCAATTAWCCCTAAACACTTGGAGACATCGAACGMCTCGATYTGGCCTGGGCGYAGAAAGTTTTCATGGGTAAYGATGATCAGATGTTTTGTGATAATCTTGCTGTTCAGTGAACTCTGAAACTTCAAAAAAGATGGGTTGTGCAATAATACGATGTCGGCATTGATTGTTGGCGCGTCCCAGATAACTTGTAACCTAAGCTCGCGTAAAGTGTTTCTAAGGTTTTGGGCTATAAATTTCCCCTTAAACATTTCGGACGAAATWGCATGTATCGTTAYATGTCCAAACTGGCTTACAACTTTCAATTCGCTGGCAATTGCGGACGAAGTTCCACCCGAAAATCTTGGATCAATAACGTATGAGATGCTGATTGGTGARCGCATTCTACGGCTGTCCGCCTTCACTAATAAATTGGTGTGGGATCAGGAACAAGATTTACGACTCCTGCATCGGGTTGCGCTGAAAGGCATTCTATAATGCCGCCTGTTACACCCTCTGAAAAGGAACGAAGCTCCTGCGCCAGGGGGTCGCTCCCACTCATGATTCCAGGGTTAGACTGTAGATATCGCAAAAGCGCCCCGCAATCCTTTGCCAGTATCAACTGCTCAATTACCTGTAACTGCTGCAAACTATATGCTGCATTTGCGCCGGAGCTTCCTGCAATAAGCATAAGTGCAGTAATCACGGCAGTCAGTTTTGCGTTAGGCATCGGATAACCTTCGAATTTTCAGCAAGCCCAAGTTGGGCAAACGTGTCTCATATTTCACTTTATAATCCATCTACAGGTGATCGCCGCGGCGAAGGCTTTGCAGTAATTTGTTCCGTAGATTTGTTAGCGCCGGGTTCTGTGTCGCCGGTCGACTTGCAGAGCGTGTAGTTGCGCGCGGCAGGTTTTTTCCAGCGAGCCAGACTTCGATGGTGCCAGCCGGTGGTGAAGGTCTGTAGTCTGTAAAATCACGTGCTGCACCGCCCACCGCTGCGGCAAGCATCCCGGCGGCTTCTGCGTCGTCAGCATAAAAGAAACGCACATGGTTTTTGCTGACTGTAAAGTTAACCCGCTTGGGGGTTATAACGTCAAATCCAGTATCACGAAGTGCACTGGAAAATGCATTTAATTGGTCTTCTGGTAAGCTAGATGGTGCGCGTACATGTATGGAATAGTTGCCAGAAAAAGTCAGGGCGAGATTATTATCTTCAGGGGGCTTATAGGTCTCTGGCGTGGTAAACACTGCGTCAATTGATGGCGGTTCCAACAAGCCGCTTTCGCCTGAATACCTAATCGCTGTCTGAGCGACTTCCGGCAACGATATTTCGGATAAGCGTGGCTCAACGGCTACAGGAAATCCAGAAACCGTTGAAGGTACTGTGATCGCGTCGATTAAACCCGGTGTGTTTGCAATCAGATCAGAGATCGAAGGCCTTGAAAGCAATGTAACATTGGTTTTCGGTCGCCATAAATCAACAAGAATTGTGACCCCCGAAAGCTCTGCTGACGTGAGTTCGGGTCTCGGACTTTGTAGGAATATAGGGGCAATACTCAATGTAAGTGGCGAGGTGGAAATCAGTAAGGGCACTGCAACTGGTTGGGTCTCAACGGCGTTTTCAACTGCGATACCTGTCGGATTGGAGCGGTTTCCAATTGCTGCAATATCCACTGTTGCGCCGATATTTGCGTCAAGTTGGAATTCCTCCTGAACCACCGCAATAGCKGATACTTCCACCGCTACAACTGGTGAACTATCGTTCCCAATTGTCGAAACCAGGGAATAGGATTCCGTAGATACTACTAAAGTGATTTCCTTATCTATCCCCGAGAGAAATGTAGTCGGCGTTASGGTCGTAAATCCGACATTCTCCAGGAACTGGTGGTCTTGGTAAGCACTAGATAACTGAGCAGGCGGCGCTACAAGCGGTGCCAGTGTTGTCGTYGCGATAACCTTTTGTTCTATTCGGGGTTGCGAAGAAATTTCCGGTCCGATGAACGCCGTCACGGCACCATTTATTGTGTTTGACGCCAAATCGCGAATTGGGCCAGGCAGGATCAATCCGATGAATAACAATACTGAAACTAATGTAAGAAAATAAACCGGCCTAATACGCCGTTTTTCTTTTTCAACCGGTAATGATGTGCTGGCGGCAAGCGCCAAATCAGGGCTCGATTCACTTTGTGAAGTTTGAGGAGTAGATAKCCCAGAAAATGCTCCACGAACGACGTCTTTATAGGGCTCTGTAGCATCACGGGATATTTGCGAGCCAGAGTTTGGAATTTTCCGGCGACGTTGATTGATTATCTGTTCGCGACGGGCCGATGCTTTGGCGATCCGATCACTCCAATTTGCAGTGGTCAGTATCTCCTCTATGCTKGGGATCTCATCGCTTGGTGACCTATCAATTGAAATATCCGGCTCAGGTTTACTCCGAGAGGATAGGAACTGGCCGTTACTTGTAGTGCGGAGAGAACCGTCTTTCGCAATTTTCTTAGAAAGAATTTTTTCCCGTTCTGCTCTGGCACTAGAAAGGCGCTCATTCCAATGGGCAGACCCCATGATGAATTCTGCGCCCGAGGGCGGTTCATCAATGTCTGACGCTGTCGCGTCGTTGCCGAGCTTTTTACCCATTCCCCCCCCAGAGCAATGCGGAGGAACCATTCAAGATTGACCTTGAATAAAAATTCACCGACGGCAGATGAAAATCTACCTTTGCGCCGATGGAAAACGAATGGCCCCCGCCAATTATCGTCTACATGAGTCGAACCGTCTATATCACATGCTATTAGTCGCGGCAGCACATTCATCCATGTTGTGCACAAAATTACCGGGAATATTGCTGTTTAATTAGTATTGTTTCTTTAGCAAATTTTCCCAGTAATTGTTGGCGTTTGGTCGTGCTAACTTAGGATGTTATGCCTTTTTGGGATCATATGCCGCGCATGTTATCAGTTCTGCTGAGCTTCGTTCGCCAAACGCTTCGACAACGAAATCATGCTGAGCTAAATATTCTGTCGGAATATATCCCAGTATCAGGCTTCGACTAATAGTGTGACAAAAGTTACCGCTGGTGGTCTGAGCAATGGCTTTCCCGTTTACAAATATCGCCTGGCCGCCAAAGACATGCAACGGTTTTTCCAGAACCAGGCAGACCAGTTTTGACGGACGCCGATCTCCTTGATCTTCTTAAACGCATCGCGCCCCATACAATCACCTTTGTCCCAGTCGATCAAAAATTGCAGCCCGGCCTCAAACGGATTGTAGTCAGGAGTGATATCCGATGACCTGAGCCCCAAGTTTCCTCCACCATATTGGACCTGTCACGGAATTGTGCCGCTCCTTTAACCGCATATTATGCACAAAAGGAGAACGACTATGGGAACGAAACATACAGTAGAATTCAGACAGGAAGCGGTTCGTATTGCGCTGACAAGTGGCCTTACACGCAAGCAGG
>NVTR01000002.1 GCA_002732955.1 Marinosulfonomonas sp. | reverse complement strand
TGGGTCTGAACCTGATGGGCGACGGGCTGCGTGATCTGTTTGATCCAAGGATCAGGAGGGGCAGGGGATGAGCCTGCTGGACATCACGGGCCTGTCGCTGGACATCCATGGCACGCCGATCCTGCGCAATGTGTCCATGTCGCTGGAGGCTGGAAAAATCCTCGGGGTGATCGGAGAATCCGGCTCAGGCAAATCTATGACTGCGTTTTCGGTGATGCAACTGCTGCCGCAGGGCTCGAACACCTCGGGGCAGATTTTTGTGGACGGGGTTGATACATTGTCGGCATCCGAACCAGCGATGTGTTCGATCCGGGGCCGCACCATTGGCATGGTGTTTCAGGAACCGATGACAGCGCTGAACCCGGTGAAAACCATTGGATCACAGGTGGCAGAAACCATTCTGGTGCACGGCGCCGGTAGCCGGGCCGAGGCCATGGCCAAAGCCCGCGACACCCTGAACCGGGTTGGCTTGCCGGAGGCGCAATTCCCGATGTCGCGCTACCCSCATGARYTGTCSGGYGGYCAGCGTCAGCGGGTGGTGATYGCCATGGCGAYTGCGCTGCGCCCCAAGCTGYTGATCGCGGATGAGCCGACAACGGCGCTGGATGTRACSACGCAGGCGCAGATACTGGACCTGCTGAAACGGCTGGTGCGYGAGGACGATATGGGAATGATGATGATCACCCATGATCTGGCGGTGGTGTCCGATCTGGCGGACGACATTGCCATTATGAAGGACGGCGAAGTGGTTGAGGTCGGCGCGGCGGATACCCTGTATCGCACCATGTCGCACCCCTATACACGCGCGCTGTTTGAAGCGTCTGGCCATGTGCCGGACCGCAATGCGCCCGCTGGCGATGCGCCAATATTGCAGGTGAAAAACGTCAGTCGTGACTATCGCTTACCGCGCACCACCTTGTTTGGCGGGCAAAAGATGTTTCGCGCAGTCAGTGACGTGTCGTTTGAAATCAGGCGCGGCGAAAGCCTTGGGCTGGTGGGCGAGAGCGGGTGCGGAAAGTCCACCCTGACCCGCGCTATTTTAGGGCTGGAAGACGTGCAGGCCGGTGAAATCCTGATTGACGGCGAACCGGTGTTTTCCGGTCACCGGGTCAACATGGCGGTGCGGCGCAAAATGCAGGTGGTGTTTCAAGACCCGTATGGATCGTTCAACCCGCGCCATAAGGTGGCCCGTCTGGTGGGTGAGCCGTTTCATCTGCTGGAAGACCCGCCAACCGGGGCGGATCGCACGGAAGCGATTTCACAGGCGCTGATTAGCGTCGGGCTGGAACCWGCGGAYRSYCAGAAATACATCCATGAGTTTTCCGGCGGCCAGCGCCAGCGGATCGCCATTGCGCGGGCCCTGGTGATCAAGCCGGAACTGATCATTCTGGACGAAGCCGTGTCGGCGCTGGACGTGTCGATCCGGGCGCAAATTCTGGACCTTTTGGCAGACCTGTCGGATCGTTTCGGCCTGACATACCTGTTCATATCCCACGACCTGTCGGTGGTGCGTTCGATCACCGACCGGGTGCTGGTGATGAAAAACGGCGAAATCGTTGAGCAGGGCGATACTGAAACGGTGTTCGACCAACCACAACATGACTACACCAAGACACTGATTGATGCGGCCCCAAAGCTGCCAGATGCGCTCAGCGCGTAAAGGATATGAGAAATGACTGTGCAAGACGATCTGTGGTTTGACCCTGAAAAGGTGTTTATTGGCGGCAAATGGGTAGCGGCACTAGGCGGTGGCACGCTGGAACTGGAAGACCCGTCAACCGGGCAAACCATCTGCCAGATTGCGCGCGGCACAGCCCACGATATTGATGCAGCCGTCGCTGCCGCCCAAGGCGCGCTGGGCAGTGATTGGGGGCGTGCAACCGCGCTGGAGCGGGGCCGGGTGCTGACCCGCCTGTCCGGGCTGGTTCTGGAAAATGTGGATGTGCTGGCCCGGCTTGAAGCGGCGGATGTGGGCAAGCCCCAGAAACAGGCACGCGCTGACGCGGTGGCGCTGGCGCGTTATATGGAATTTTACGGTGGTGCTGCGGATAAGGTGCATGGCGCAACGATCCCCTATCTGGATGGCTACACGGTTTATACCCTGCGCGAACCTCACGGGGTGACCGGCCATATCGTGCCGTGGAATTACCCGATGCAGATCATTGGCCGCTCGGTCGGGGCGGCGCTGGCCATGGGCAATGCTTGCGTTTTGAAACCGGCGGAAGAGGCTTGTCTGACCGCGCTGGTATTCGCTGATCTGGCGCGCCAGGCAGGGTTGCCTGCGGGGGCGCTGAATGTGGTGCCGGGCTTGGGCGAAGAAGCCGGGGCCGCCCTGTCAACCCATCCCGGCGTGCATCATATTTCCTTCACCGGCTCGGTCGGGGTTGGCAAACTGATCCAGTCGGCAGCTTCACAAAATATTGTTCCGGTGACGCTGGAACTGGGCGGCAAGTCACCCCAGCTTGTATTTGACGATGCAGATATTGAGGCGGCACTGCCATTTCTGGTGAATGCAGGTATTCAAAATGCAGGTCAGACCTGCTCTGCGTCGTCACGAATTCTGGTGCAGCGCGGGGTGTATGATCAGGTGTTGGCCAAAATGGCCGCGCGGTACGACGCCTTGCGGGTCGGCCCGGCGATGGATGATTATGATGTGGGGCCGCTGATTTCAGCGYGCCAAAARGARATCGTCACCGGGTTTCTGGGGCAGGGCGGTGATCTGGAAAYCGCCGCCACCGCCAGTATCGTTGCCGAWGCGCCCAMRGGYGGGCATTACGTGGCMCCRACCCTGTTTGCGGCGGTTGGGGCGGATCACGCACTGGCGCARCAGGAAATATTTGGACCGGTGCAGGTGGTTATTCCGTTTGASGATGAGCCGCAGGCGCTGGCCATCGCCAATGGCACCCAGTTCGGGCTGGTGGCCTCGGTCTGGACTGACAGCGGCGCGCGCCAGATGCGGCTGGCCAANRMGCTNGCGYGCSGGKCAGGTGTTTATCAATAATTACGGCGCCGGGGGCGGGGTTGAATTACCGTTTGGCGGCGTTGGTAAATCCGGCCATGGCCGCGAGAAAGGGTTTGAGGCGCTCTATGGATTTTCCAAGCTGAAAACAGTGGCGGCCCTGCATGGCTGAGGGCCGCCCTATTGGTTTATCTGCCGCTCAAAACGCGCGCTTACTGCATGCCCATGCCGTTGCCGGTTGCCATCATCCAGTGATGCGGCTGGTGGTGCATGCCCGACGCAAGCATCCCGTAGAACCCCAGCCCTGCAAGGCGCGCCATGTCGGCCTCTGGCACCGTCACGGTGATCGCCGCCCCGCCGTCAACGGTTTCGGCGCTGTACCCCCAGCCATCAACGCCGTCCATGACACTGGCATGGCCAAGGGTCATGCGTTCAATCGAGGGCACCACGTCAACATTGCCGGTAACGACAAAGCGCAGACCGCCATCAACAGGCTCGGTTGTCGCACTGGACCTGATGGTGACAACATCCATGTCGCGCAAATGGTCGCGCAACGCGTTGATATCGACGCTGGCCCAGTCGGTGTTCGGGTCAGCCTCAAGCGTCGCCACGACTTCGGCAATCGCCGCAAAAGCCGACTGGCCCGGCTCGGACAAAGGCGAACCGCCAACTCCCTGCGCAGCCCGATCGTTGCCCATAGTCATGCCCGAATTCATCGAATGCTCCATCTGTCCCAACTTCATCCGGGCAGGGTCTGTGGCAGGCATTTCGGTCTGGGCAAATGCCGGGGTGGCAAGGATTATGGTCAAAACGAGTATGCGAAGCATCCGGTGTTCTCCTGTGATTATGCTTACCTGCGTCTTGCCCCAGAACCGGGGATGTGTGACATGATAACAATCATGCCAAACGCCTTTTTTCAACAGCTTCGCAAAATACCGAGCAGAATGGTGCGCCTTGAAAAGGGCGCGTTGGTTTTTGAACGCGGTGACCCGGTGCATAGCTTTCACAGGGTTGTGCAGGGCAAGGTACATTTACTGCGCCGACAGATGGACGGGGCGACTTTTATTCTGCAACGCGCCGGGGCGGGCGATATTCTGGCCGAGGCCTCGCTGAGCAGCGCCAGCTTTCACTGTGCGGCAGAGGTGCTGGAAGCGGGCGAGCTTGAAATCTGGCCCGCAGAACCCGTGCGGCAGTTATTGCGCCAGGACTTGCGCGCCACCCAGGGCTATGCCCTGCATCTGGCGGCGCAACTGCGAAACACCCGGATGCGGGCCGAAATATTATCGCTGCGCCGGGTTGGTGATCGTCTGGACGCGTGGCTGGTCTGGCATGGCGATCAACTGCCGCCAAAGGGAAACTGGCAGGGGATGGCCGATGAGATAGGCGTGTCKCCCGAGGCGCTCTACCGCGAACTTGGCCAACGCCGCAAGGCAGCGAAAAATATGCACCGGGGCGTAAATCAAAGGGAAAGGGAATAGCATGCGATTAAGAGGTAAAACGGCAATCGTAACCGGCGGAGCGTCCGGGTTTGGTGCCGGGATCGTGCGCAAATTCATCGCTGAAGGCGCGCGGGTGATGATCGCAGACATCAACGGCGACGGGGCGGCAGAACTGGCGCGCACGCTCGGCGATCGAACCATTTCGCAGGNGNTGAATGTGGCSTYMTCAGAYGAGGTTYTGGCAATGGCCAGGGCGGCMTTTGACGCYTTTGGCAAGYTSGAYATYTTGGTGAACAAYGCCGGGATCAGCCAYAWRCCGATGCCYWTGGAAGACGTGTCMGAGGAAGAATTTGACCGGGTTTTTGCGGTGAATGCCAAATCGGTTTATCTGAGCGCTAAGCATATCGTGCCACATATGAAGGCCAACGGTTCGGGGGTGATCCTGAATGTGGCCTCAACCGCCGGGATCAGTCCGCGCCCCAATCTGAACTGGTACAATGCCTCCAAGGGCTGGATGATTACGGCCACCAAAACCATGGCCGTTGAACTGGCCCCATCCGGGGTGCGGGTCAACGCGATTAACCCGGTGGCGGGGGAAACGCCGTTGCTGAAAACTTTCAWGGGGGAAGACACACCGGAAATTCGGGCGAAGTTTTTGGCGACTATTCCCCTGGGGCGGTTTTCAACGCCCGACGATATGGGCAATGCGGCGTGTTTTCTTTGTTCGGATGAAGCCGGTATGATTACCGGCGTCGCGATGGAAGTTGATGGCGGACGCTGTATTTGAGGYCAGAACGGGGGTTTCACAMCCCCGAACCACCGTGAAGTATTTAGGATAAGAAGAAGGTCTGAGATGAAACCAGGATTGAAAAAYYTGATMACYGATGTSRSSGGKMTTTAYGTCGGKAACGCTGGMGAYSAGKYGTTGAARTCYGGYACRACAGTTCTGGTTGGGGACGCGCCATTTGTGGCGGCGGTTGATGTTATGGGCGGCGCGCCGGGTACACGGGAAACCGAATTGCTGGCACCGGATAAGCTGGTGGAGGGCGTGGATGCGCTGGTTCTGTCGGGCGGATCTGCCTTTGGGCTGGATGCGGCGTCTGGCGTGGTGGATGGGTTGCGGGCAAAGGGGCGCGGTTTTGCGGTTGGCCCGGCGATCGTACCAATAGTTCCGGCAGCGATCCTGTTTGATCTGGTTAATGGTGGCGACAAGGATTGGGATGAAAATCCCTATCGTGAGTTGGGTGCGGCGGCGCTTGCGGATGCTTCGGACAGTTTTGAACTTGGCAGTGTTGGTGCCGGGCTTGGGGCCAATACGGCCAATCTGAAGGGCGGGCTTGGGTCTGCATCGGTTGTGCTTGAAAATGGCATGACCGTTGGGGCCCTGGTRGCGGTGAATGCTTTGGGCGCGGCGACGCCCGCTGGTCAAGCACATTTCTGGGCCGCCCCCTGGGAAGTTGAYGGCGAATTTGGYGGACGCGGAGCGGTTCAGCAGGGTGACCCGTATGAAAACCTTGCCGCCGACAAATTGGCGTCGCTAAGTGCCGGAGCGAATACAACGATTGCCATTGTTGCAACCGACGCCACACTGACCAAGGCGCAGGCTAAACGCATGGCGGTMGCTGCGCAGGATGGCTTGGCGCGGGCACTTGTTCCCTCGCACACGCCCTATGACGGCGATCTGGTTTTTGCTGTTTCGACCGGCAAGCGGGAAATTGGTGAGCCTGCGATTGATCCACTGTTGCTGGGTCACGCGGCGGCGACCTGTCTTTCAAGGGCAGTTGCGCGGGCGATTTTTGAAGCGAAATCCAGCGACAATGATACTGTCCAAACATGGCAGGACCAGTGGGGCTAGCGCTTTATTGACCGGCGTTGTTCAACGCTTCAAGACGTTCCAGATTGATAATTGACGACAGCATCAGACGATCAAGGCTCCAGTCACTGGGGTGCTGAATGGCGACTGTTGATACGGCGACACCCAGGACCAGCGGGATCGTTAGCCAAAGKSTKMYGRTYGYARCYKRWRCWSCRWTACCCGGATCAATCATCGAGAGTATCCGCTGCCGCAGCAGGGTGGCGCAATCTTTACCAAATACCGGGCGCTCAATCTGAACGAGCCCRACACGGGGCAAAGAAATTGCAGTGGCGCGGTCCTGGCGCAGGTTGTTTTGACACACCCGGATCAGACAATCACAGTAAGCYTGCACATCGAACCGGTTTCGGGCCAGTACATTTTGGTCACAGGCCAGTTCCCGCAACTGCTCAATCTGACGCTTCCAGAAATAAATTACCGGGTTCCAGAAAAACAGCGATTTGAACAGTTCCATCCCCAGTTCCCATTCGACATCACGCTGGCGCATATGCTGAAATTCATGGGCCAGAGAGATGCGTAAATCACCGGGCTGGGCAAGCATACCCGAGGGAATAACAATATAGCGATTGCGCAACCCGCGGGTGGAAAACGGGACCAGTGTTTTGTCGCTCAGACGCAGACGAAGGTTGCCAAACTGACGCCAGCTATAGCTTTCATTGACTATTTTCTTCAGRCGCAGGGCCGCAATCGTGCCACGKGTCAGGAAACCGGCAAACCCCAGTAAGATCAGGGTAGCTATCAGTATTCCGAACCAGCCAGTRGGCTGCATGATGTTTGTTCGAAGGGTTTCACGCATCGCCAACACATTTTCAAAATCACTGGCGGGCATTTCAAAACTGCCATTCAGAAATTGTGCAAGGGCGATATCCGACAGATTGATCGAAAACCCATGTGGCAAAAGCTGGTTTTGTGCCGCCAGGTTGAAGCCATATGCGATAAACGGGCTGAGCAGTATCGCAAGGAATACGCAGTTTAGCAGACGCAGTTGCAGGGTGTAGGCGTTCTTCAGACCAAATCGATTTAGTARAAATCTGACGGTTAGCCAAAGGGAGAAAGCAACAACCAGTAATATATTGGCGTTGATATAAGTGTCAAAAACCGAGCTAGCTTGTATCATTTTTCAACCTCATTTCGACCAAGGCCCGAATTTCCTCTAACGCTTCTTCTGTCATATCTGTATCGTCCACCAGTCGCGCGACCAGCATGGACGGCGTGTTGTCGAACAGATTTTCAGACAGTTTTCTAAGCGAGCGCGATTGATACGCGTCTTTGGCCAGCAGAGGGCGATAAATAAATGTTTTGCCCTGTTTGCTGCTGGCGATAAATTCTTTTTGTTCAAGTATTCTTAGAATAGTAGCGGCGGATGTGTAGGCGAGGTTGCGGGCAGGGGCCATTTTGGCCAGCACGTCACGCACCGATCCCTGACCCAACTGCCATAGCAGGGTCATGAATTCGAGTTCTACCTCGGTTAGAAATTCGTTTTTCTTATCTTTCATCGCCATCGTGTGGAGTTGTCCTGCCGTTCTTGCTCGACTTTACTAAATACGAAACTGTTAGTTTCCCCAAGGAATTTCTTTGCAACGGGTAAGAAGTCAGACTTTCCAAAAGCAAAATACCCCCCAAAGAATACTGAAACCCAAGGGGAACCACAGCGGTTCACCCATTATGCCAAGCCACGCCAGAAATATGTACGCGGTGCCAAGGAATGAGATGAACAGCCGATCACCACGGGTTGTTGTAAGCCCCAGGATGCCTTTGCGTTCAGCGCCGCCGGGATGGCGAATTTCGATTATRGTCAGTACCGCCATCGCTGAAAATATGCCGATAAAAACGAATGCGGTCGGCCATGTCCATGCCATCCAACTCAGCATTACACCCTCCCCAGGGCAAAGCCCTTGGCGATGTTGTTGCGTACAAAGTAGATCACGATGGCGCCGGGGATGATGGTAAGCGTTCCGGCTGCTGCAAGCAGGCCCAGTTCATAGCCGGCGCTGGACGCGGTTTTGGTCATCGTCGCCGCAATGGGTTTAGCCGAAACTGATGTAAGCGTTTTTGCAAGCAGCAGTTCTACCCAGGAGAACATGAAGCAGAAGAACGCYGCCACCCCGACGCCGGATTTGATCGTGGGCAGAAAGATTGTCGTGAAAAACCGCGGGAACGAATAGCCGTCAACATAGGCGGTTTCGTCCAGTTCTTTGGGAACCCCGCTCATGAAGCCTTCCAGTATCCAGACCGCCAGMGGAATATTAAACAGGGCATGCGCCAGTGCCACAGCGAGGTGCGTGTCAAACAGACCTACCGCRGAATAAAGCTGAAAGAACGGCAGCGCGAATACSGCGGCCGGGGCCATCCGGTTTGTRAGCAGCCAGAAGAAYAGCTGTTTGTCRCCMAGRAAGCTGTAGCGCGAAAACGCGTAAGCCGCGGGCAGGGCGACTGTCAGGGAAATTACGGTGTTCAGCGTCACATAAATAATTGAGTTAAAATAACCCCAGTACCATGTCGGGTCAGTGAAAATTACCCGGTAATTGTCAAACGTCCAGCGYTGTGGGAACAGCGAAAACCCCGACAGGATTTCACCGGTYGTYTTAAAGCTCATCGAGACCAGCCAATAGATYGGYAACATCAGGAACATGATGTAAAGTATTGGTATAATGTGGCGTTTTTTCATTTTACTCTCCCTATTTGCCGCTGTCTTTGTTCATTAGCGTATAGAACAGCCAGGAAACCAAAAGCGTTATAGCGAAGTAAATCAATGACATCGCCGCAGCCGGGCCAAGGTCAAACTGGCCCAGTGCAATCTTGACCAGATCAATTGACAACAGCGTGGTGGAATTTCCTGGGCCGCCACCGGTCAGCACGAATACCTCGGTATAAATGTTAAAACTGTCCATGAACCGCAACAGGATTGCGATGGTCAGTACCTGTTTCATTTTCGGCAACTGGATGTATCGAAATACCGCCCAACTGGACGCRCTATCGATTTTGGCGGCCTGATAATAGGCGTCAGGGATGGAAACCAGCCCAGCATAGCTGAGCAGTACCACCAGTGACGTCCAGTGCCAGACATCCATAAGAATAATYGTGGCCCATGCCGCGAACGGGCTTTGGGTCATGTCGTAGTCGATACCAAGCGTATCGTTCATCRAATAACCCAGCAGGCCGATATCAGGCAGGGTAAAGATGTTCCACATTGCGCCCACAACATTCCACGGGATCAGCATCGGCAGCGCCATCATCACSAGACAGACCGACACCCAGAAGCCTTCGCGTGGCATGGACAGGGCAATGATRATGCCTAACGGAACCTCAATCGCCAGGATCATCCCGGTAAACATGAACTGTCGGCCAAGGGCGGCGTGGAAACGATCGGAATTCAGCAGRCTTTCGAACCAGCCGAGCCCTTCCCAGAAAAACAGGTTATTGCCGAAAGTTTCCTGAACCGAATAATTCACCACCGTCATCATCGGGATCAGTGCATTGAACGCGACCAGCAACAGAACCGGTGTCACAAACAGCCAGCCTTTTTGGTATTGTTTTTTCATGCTTTGGCTCCTGCCGCCTTGCTGGCTATCCAGCCGTCCCGGTAAAGGCGGGTTTGTGAAGGTTCAAAACCAATTGTGACGTGCTCACCTTGTTCAGGCACGTCGCCGACAACAATCGCCTTGATTTTTGTGTCATTTACCAACGCATCAACAACAAAGTGGTGGCCGACATCGGCAACCTTGGTGATGCGGGCTTCAAAACCGACACCACCGATTTTTACGAATTCGGGRCGGATGCCGATCTGGGTTTGACCGGTTCCTTTGGTAATCGCGCCTTCAATCGCAATGAGATGGTCATTGAAATATGCCTGCCCCCCCCGGACTTCACAGGGCAGAACATTCATTCCCGGCGAGCCGATGAAATGGCCAACGAATGTATGGGCAGGGCGGTTGAACAGCTCTACCGGCGARCCGATTTGCACGATTTCACCGTCCTGCATCACCACCACCTGATCAGCAAATGTCATCGCTTCGGTCTGGTCATGGGTGACGTAAATCATCGTGGCGCGCACGCGCTGGTGCAGTTCTTTCAGCTTGGAACGCAGTTTCCATTTCAGGTGTGGGTCGATCACRGTCAGGGGTTCATCGAACATCACCACGTTCACGTCGTCGCGCACCAATCCGCGGCCCATGGATATTTTTTGTTTATTGTCCGGCGACAGCCCCGAAGCGCGGGTTTGCAGCATGTCAGAGACTTCAAGCATATCGGCGATTTCTGTGACACGTTTTCTAACGGTGTCCTCATCTACCCCACGATTTCGCAGGGGAAATGCCAGATTGTTGTAGACCGTCATCGTGTCGTAAATCACCGGGAACTGGARCACTTGYGCAATATTRCGCTGRTCCGGCGGCWGATCGGTYACGTCCTGACCGTCGAATARKATRCGYCCCTCTGACGGGGTTAGCAGGCCGGAAATAATATTCAACAGTGTCGATTTTCCGCACCCTGACGGGCCGAGCAGGGCATAGGCGCCACCATCGTCCCAGGTCAGATCGATTTCCTTAAGCGCATAGTCTTCCGGGGTTTTCGGGTCCGGATAATAGCTGTGTCGCAGCTTTGAGATTGTGATTTCTGCCATATCAGCCCCCTTATGCTGCACGTTTGCCGTCAGGCGCGAAGTAAAAGCATTTTGAAGGGTCCATGTAGAAGGTGYGATCTTCGCCGATGCGATAGGATTGTACACCGTGGGAAAGCGACACCCATTTGTCGTCTCCAAGTTGAAAATGCGCAGAGCTGCTTGAGCCGCTTAGTTCTGTCACCTGCACGCGGCCAGTCAGGGCGACGGCGCCGTCCATTTGCTGCGTAGGCGCGACATGAACCGGACGGATGGCAACCGTATAGTCACCGTCCGTCAGGCCCAAGGCGTCGCCTGTGAGTGGCCAGCGCGTGGTTTCGTTCAAGACGGCATGTTCGCCTTGCTTTTTGATTGAGGTCGAATTTATTGGCGGGTTGGAAAACACGGCCGCTGAAATCAGATCCTGGGGCGCGCGGTAGATGTCGGCTGTTGGCCCAAACTGTGTGACATTGCCGTCATTCATCAACGCGGTATAACCGCCCAGCAACARCGCCTCTTCCGGTTCCGAGGTTGCATAAACCACCACAGCGCCACGCCCGGCAAAAAGTTCCGGCAGTTGATCGCGCAATTCTTCACGTARTTTATAATCCAGGTTTGCCAGCGGTTCATCCAGAAAAACCGCTTTGCTTTCCTTGGCAATTGCGCGTGCCAGGGCGGTGCGTTGCTGTTGCCCGCCGGACAATTCGTGCGGGCGGCGGTTTAACATCGGGCGCAGTTGCAGAATGTCGGCGGCTTCTTCCACGCGGCCCTGAATTTCCGACTTGGCCATKCCGGCCACCTTTAGTGGTGAGGCAATGTTGTCAAAAACAGTCATGTGGGAATAGTTTACGAAAAACTGGTGAACAAAGCTGATGTTGCGTTTTTGCGTTGAAAGGCGGGTAACGTCCTGACCATCCATGAAAATCTGRCCGCTGCTGATTTTGTCGAGACCTGCCATCAGTTTGATCAGGGATGTTTTTCCGGCTCCGGTTTCGCCGAGCAGAACATTGAAATGTCCGGTCTCAAGACGAAGCGACGTTTCTTTAATATGAGTAATCGCGCCGACTTTTTTGGAGATGCTTTTCAGTTCAAGCGTCATTGTGGTTATTCCCCGNAAGCGGCGTATTTCAACCCGGTTCAGCAATTCCTGCCCGGGCACATTTAATAGTTGGCTTCCGGGGCCCCAGAGAAGGGCCCCGGAAAAGTCGACCCATATATTGCGGGCCGATCAGGAAGGAACCTTAGTTATTGGCCCAGCGCGCGACAAGCTCGTCATAGTTGACGGTAATGCCCTGCGGTTTCTCGTTAGCAAGTGGTGGCTTTGCGCCGCCATTTTCATACCAGAACTCGGCTGATTTTTCCTCATTCAGACGTGGACCACAGCCGCCGTAAACATTRGCTGCCTCATCCACTACCTGCATCCGGGCCATGGTGATGTCCATTTCCTCAGCCAGACGATCCATCGCCTGTTGTGGGGTGAACGCACCAGAGTTGACGTCACCGATTTGCTGCCACCAGATCTGCGCCAGCTTTGGATAGTCAGGCACGTTGATCCCGGTAGGTGACCATGCAACCCGATCAGGTGAACGGTAGAATTCCACCAGACCACCAAGTTTAGGCGCACGCTCGGTAAAGCTTGCGTCATTGATCGTGCTTTCACGGATAAAGGTAAGGCCAACGTGGGACTTCTTCACGTCAACGGTCTTGGACACAACGAACTGGGCATAGAGCCAGGCCGCCTGAGCGCGATCAGATGGGGTGGATTTCAGGAAAGTCCATGAACCCACGTCCTGATAACCAACCTTCTGGCCTTCTTCCCAATAGGGACCATGTGGGCTGGGTGCCATCCGCCAAAGTGGAGTGCCGTCGCTATCAACAGTGTTGTTACCTTCTGACTGCGGTTTTACCATGTCGGCGGTAAAGGCAGTGTACCAGAAGATCTGCTGGGCTACGTTGCCTTGGGAAAGTGCMGGYAATGACTGATAAAAGTCAAACGATGCCGCACCGGGTGGTGCATAGGCACGCAACCATTCGTCCCATTTACGGATCGCATAAACCGCAGCCGGRCCGTTAGCAGCACCACCACGTGACACGGATGCGCCRGCYGGGTTACAGGAACCCGCTTCCATCCGAATRCCCCATTCATCAATTGGCACACCGTTTGGTTCGCCTTTTGAACCGGCACCAGCCATCGAAAGCCACGCATCAGTCATCCGCCAGCCAAGATCAGGCGCACGTTTGCCGTAATCCATGTGACCGAAGATCGTGGTGCCGTCGATTTCTTTGACATCATCCGAAAAGAATGCAGCGATGTCTTCATAGGCGGACCAGTTGACCGGAACACCAAGATCATAGCCATACTTGGCTTTGAACGCGGTTTTCAGGTCTTCACGGTCGAACCAGTCTTTGCGGAACCAGTACAGGTTGGCAAATTGCTGATCCGGCAGTTGGTACAGATCGCCATCGGGACCAGTAGTAAACTGTATKCCRATGAAATCGTCCAGATCAAGCCCGGGGTTGGTSGTTGCTGACCAGTCACCAGCCATCTGATCGGTCAGATTGTAAGCAAGCTGAAGCCGCGAATGGGTRCCGATAAGGTCACTGTCATTCACATAACCATCGTAAAGGTTCCGGTTGGTCTGCATCTGTGTCTGCACAGCCTGCACAACTTCGCCTTCGCCCAGAATTTGGTGATTAACCTTGATCCCGGTGATTTCTTCAAATGCTTTTGCCAGCACTTCAGATTCGTAGGAATGTGTTGGAATGCCCTCTGACAGGACATTGATTTCCATTCCGGCATATGGTGCGGCGGCTGCGATAAACCAATCCATCTCGGCCATCTGCTCATCTTTGCTAAGCGATGATGGCTGAAACTCCTGATCAATCCATTTTTTTGCAGCTGCCTGATCGGCAAAGGCACCAGTAGACCCCGCAATGACGGCTGTAACCGCTACTGCGGAGAGCAGATACTTGCGCATCTTATCTCCTCCCAAATTTTGTTTTTGTGCCGACGGGTGCCGACAGATCAATTGTCATCACAGAACAGCTATCTGTCAAACTAAATGTTTAGTAGAAGCGAATAATTCTGATAACTGGCTGTAATTTATAAGTATATTTTGGTCAAAAAATACGGCTAGTCAATTTATTGACGGTACTAAAAATAAAATTTTACGTTTTGCGTAGTGCCATCAGCCATATTGTCGCCAAACCAAACGACAGGATTGCGTTCCAACTGGCCATAGATAGTGTCAGGAACTCCCAGGCAACCACGTCACACAGGACCAGCGGTGCGCCCATGATCTGCTCCATCAACTGTTCAGATGTCAGTTGGGTGATGTCGCCACTGGTGCAGGTATCGGGGCCTTGCCACCAGCCTTTTTCAACGCCGGTGTGATAGATGCCGATCGCACCAGTTGTGGCGGCGGCAATTGCGCCGAAGAATAACAATGCAGCGACGGGAACGATAAGGGCCAGTACCCCGATCAAAAACGCAATTGCGTGCGGCCATCGTTGCCAGATACACATCTTGCAAGGGGCATAGCCAAGCGCCTGAAAGCCCCAGGCCCCCAATAGCAGGGCTGCAGAGCCACCAGCGGCCAACATGATCAGTTGTTTGCGTGTCATAGGAACTTCACCAGATAAAACCCGCCAAGCAGCAATATGACAAAAAGAATGAACATCAGGCCTAACCGACGCTCAATAAAGTCACGTATAGGCGCGCCGTATTTCCACAGCAATGYGGCAATTAGGAAGAARCGYAAMCCACGCGCGATGATGGATGATACGATAAATATCGGCAGCGATAACCCGGTCCAGCCGGACATGATGGTGATAACTTTAAACGGGAAAGGCGTTATACCTGCTATCAACACGGCCCAGGCACCGTAAGCATTGAACCGTTCGGCAAACTGGTCAGCGGCGTGGGCCTTGCCGTAGAAATCCAGAATAGGCTGGCCGATGCTTTCAAACAGGCCCCAGCCAATATAATATCCCAGCATTGCGCCAAGCACTGACGCCACCATCGCCACTCCGGCAATCAGGAACGCCCGACTTGGGGCCGCAATAATCATCGGAATCATCAGAATATCGGGTGGGATCGGAAAAACCGAGCTTTCCACAAAAGCCACAAACGCCAGCGCCCACATAGCACGCGGATGTTCGGCCAGCGAAATTGTCCACTCGTATAGTCGTTTGATCATAATACCTGCCTTTTTTTGACATACGCCATGGGAAAGCCCGCGCGTCAAGCTATACTGGTGCCAATTCAGCCAGGTACAGTAACGGGTAGCAGGGGGAAAACAGCGATGAAATGGCAGGGCCGACGCAAAAGCCGCAATATTGAAGACCGGCGCGGGCAGGGGCGCGGCAAAGCCACGGGTATCGGTGGTATAGGATTGCTGGTTGTTCTGGGGCTTGGGTTGTTCTTTGGTGTAGATGTGACGCCGTTCCTGCAGGGCGGCGGTGGTGCTATCCAAACCGGTGGCAGCGAAATAACCGAGGCCGATCAGCGTGCCGGTGAATTTGTATCAGTTACACTGGCGGATACCGAAGAAATCTGGGCTGACGTGTTTCGCACTCAGGTGGGTCAGACTTACACCCCAACAATATTGGTGCTGTTCAAGGGGGCAACGCAATCGCCTTGCGGCGGGGCCAGCGGCGCATCGGGGCCGTTTTATTGTCCGGGCGATGAAAAAATATATCTGGACACCGAATTTTTTACGACCCTCAGTCGCAAACTTGGGGCTAAGGGCGATTTTGCGGCTGCTTACGTTGTGGCGCATGAAGTGGCGCATCACGTGCAGGACGAACTGGGAATATTAAAGCAGGCCAATCAGTTACGGGCACAAGTTAGCAAAGAAGAAAGCAACGCAATATCCGTGCGGATTGAGCTGCAGGCAGATTGTTATTCCGGCATCTGGGCGCGCCATGCGGACGCTAAATTTAACAGTCTGGAACGCGGAGATATTGCCGAAGCGATGAACGCTGCCAAGCAAATCGGTGATGACACGTTGCAACGCAACGCCGGGAAGCGYCCGATGCCGCATACCTTTACACACGGCACGTCACAACAGCGCCAAAGCTGGTTTGTTAAGGGATTTGAAAGTGGTGATATTGCAAGCTGCRATACGTTTGGAGCAGGGAGTCTTTAGATGACAGTGCTAATAGCAGGGGCGGGAATTGGCGGKCTTTCACTGGGGCTTAGCCTGCATCAGCTTGGCATCCCGTTTCAGATATTTGAAACCGTCAATGCGCTGCGCCCCTTGGGCGTTGGTATAAATCTGCAACCCCATGCGGTGCGTGAATTGCAGGAAATGGGGTTGGCGGATGATCTGGACAAGATTGGYCTGAAGACCGAACAGGTKGCATATTATTCCGCGCAGGGTGGGCATATMTGGTCAGAACCGCGTGGCAAATTTGCGGGCTACAACTGGCCGCAATATTCGATCCACCGGGGTGATTTGCAGATGTTGCTGCATGATCGCCTGATTGAACGTGCCGGCAAAGACTGTATCAAAACCGGCGCGACACTGGCGGACTGGCAAGACAGCGTGGATGGTGTAGTGGTCATGCTGCGGGGACGGGACGGTGGCTGGAAAGAAAAAGGCGATGTACTGGTCGCCGCAGACGGGATCAATTCCGTTGCCCGCGCAAGGCTAAACCCGACTGAGCGAAGTGCAGTTTGGGGCGGTATCATGATGTGGCGCGGCATTACAATTGGCCCGAAATTTCTGGGCGGGCGCACGATGGCGATGGCCGGGCGCAAAGATACCAAGTTTGTTTGTTACCCGATCCGCGATATCGACGACGATAATTGCATGATCAACTGGATATGTGATCGGGAAAAGCCTGCGGATCACGACTGGGCCGGRCAGGACTGGAACCGGGAAGGRCGCATGCGYGACTTTTTCCCGGCATTTGCAGACTGGAAGTTCGATTGGCTGGATATCCCATGGGTGATCGAAAATGCTGATTCCATTTGGGAATACCCGATGRTGGATCGCAATCCGCTGGATCAGTGGACCCATGGTCGCATGACCCTGCTTGGGGACGCGGCCCACGCGATGTATCCGATTGGATCGAACGGCGCGTCCCAGGCGATACTTGATGCGCGGGTTCTGGCGCGTGAATTGCGCGATCAGGGTGTYGGGCCGCAGGCGCTGCAATTTTATGATGATCAGAGGCGYGAAAAAGTGAACGCKCTGGTGCTGGCAAACCGGGGCGACGGGCCGGATAAAATACTGGATATTGTGTCCGAGCGCGCACCGGACGGGTTTGCCAATATCCATGATGTGATTAGTCAGGAWGAACTGGTAAACCACGCYGGTAAGTACAAAAAGATAGCGGGTATGGACATTGAAACGCTTAATTCCGATCCCTCAATCCTAAACCCSTAGCGCTATAAATTATCGCCAAGATTTCCTATTTTTCCTGTGGACGCCGGGCAGGGTGGGCGGTAAACCAAAGTTCGGTTGCCCGAGTGGCGGAACGGTAGACGCAGGGGATTCAAAATCCCCCGCCCTAACGGGTGTGTGGGTTCGACTCCCACCTCGGGCACCAAATCAACCGGAAATTCATCAGGTTTTCGTTGTTAGCAGCGCAGCGGCGCACCGCACTACTGCTTCCTGTTCGCGATCAGATCGTCCACCACTGCCGGATCAGCCAGTGTAGAAGTATCCCCAAGCGCGCCGTAATCATTTTCAGCGATTTTGCGCAGGATGCGGCGCATGATCTTGCCGGAACGGGTTTTGGGCAGGCCAGGGGCCCATTGAATGTAGTCAGGTTTGGCAATCGGGCCGATTTCCTTGCGGACCCAGTTGACCAGTTCTGTCTTTAATTCATCGGTATATTCCTGTCCGCCCATCAAGGTGACGTAGCAATAAATGCCCTGACCTTTGATTTCATGCGGGAAGCCAACGACGGCCGCTTCGGATACTGCCGGATGTGCAACCAGAGCGCTTTCAACTTCGGCTGTGCCCATGCGGTGGCCGGATACGTTGATCACGTCGTCCACTCGCCCGGTGATCCAGTAATAGCCGTCGGCGTCGCGCCGGCAACCATCGTCAGAAAAGTAGTAACCTTTGTAGCTGGCGAAATAGGTGGCGATGAAACGATCATGGTCGCCGTAAACGGTGCGCATCTGGCCGGGCCAGCTATCGCGAAAGGCCAATACGCCGTCGGCTTCGACCTCGGTGATTTCGGCGCCGGTTTCCGGGTTCAGCACCACTGGTTGTACGCCAAAGAATGGTACTGTGGCAGAACCGGGTTTGGTGGCGATAGCACCGGGCAGCGGGGTCAGCATATGGCCGCCGGTTTCGGTTTGCCACCAGGTGTCAACGATCGGTACCGTGGCGCCGCCGACGATGTCATTGTACCAGTTCCAGGCTTCCGGGTTGATCGGTTCCCCAACCGTGCCCAACACTTTTAGCGAGGACAGATCGTGGCCCGCAACCGGTTCATCGCCATGTGCCATCAACGCGCGGATGGCTGTGGGCGCCGTGTAGAACTGGTTGACCTTGTGCTTTTCGCACACCGCCCAGAACCGGCCTACATCGGGGTAGGTGGGCACACCTTCGAACATCAGCGTGGTCGCCCCGTTGGCCAATGGCCCGTAGACGATATAGCTGTGACCGGTGACCCAGCCGACGTCAGCCGTACACCAGAAGATGTCGCCATCATGGTAATCGAACACGTATTGATGGGTCATCGCGGCAAATACCAGATAACCGCCCGTGGTGTGAACCACGCCTTTAGGCTGGCCGGTAGAGCCGGAAGTGTAGAGGATAAACAGCGTGTCTTCGGCGTTCATCGGCTCTGGCGGGCATTCAGCCGAGGCGTCAGCCATCAACGGGCCGTAAGCGTGGTCACGACCTGCCTGCATTGGAACATCACCACCGGTGCGCTCAACCACCAGGGTTTGAACATCGCCACAAATGGCCAGCGCTGCATCGACGTTGGTTTTCAACGGTGTATTCTTGCCGCCTCGTGGCGCCTCATCCGCTGTGATCACCAGCGAGGCTTTGCAGCCCTTGATGCGCGAGGCGAGGGCTTCGGGTGAAAACCCGGCAAATACGATAGAGTGGATTGCGCCGATCCGGGTGCAGGCCAGCATCGCATAGGCGGCCTCGGGGATCATTGGCATGTAAAGAACCACACGGTCGCCTTTGCCCACCCCCAAAGATTTGTAGACATTGGCGAGCTTGTTTACCTGTACCGAAAGCTCATTATAGGTGATGTGTTTATCGACGTTCGGATCGTCGCTTTCCCAGATGATCGCGGTTTGCTCACCACGGGTTGCCAGGTGGCGATCGATACAGTTGGCCGAGACATTCAGAACACCGTCTTCATACCATTTGATCGAAACGTCCGGGTATTCGAACGTGGTATTTTTCACGATCGTGTAGGGTTTGATCCAATCCAGACGTTTCCCCTGTTCTCCCCAAAATTCTGCCGGGTCTTTGATCGATGCAGCATACATTTCGTCATATTTTGCCTTGTCCGCATGGGCATTGGCAATAAAATCAGCGCTGGGCGGGTAGGTCTTGTTCTCGGTCATTTGGCAAATCTCTTTTGTCTGTGTGGTCGCGCGGTTCAGATGGCAAGATACTCGTGGCGCATGTCTTCGTTGTCCAGCATCTCTTGCGCAGTGCCGTCGAAGACGACGTGACCAGTGTCCAATATGACTGCCCGGTCCGCAAGGTCCAGCGCACGCAGGGCGTTTTGCTCGACGATCACCGTGGTAATGCCCTGCTGTTTGATCAGGTTCAGGGTGTTTTCAATTTCATCGACAATCACCGGGGCAAGACCTTCATAGGGCTCATCCAGCAGCAAAACCTTGATATCGCGGGCCAGCGCGCGGGCAATCGCCAGCATTTGCTGCTCACCCCCCGACAGCGTTACACCATCCTGTTTGCGTCGCTCTTTCAACCTGGGAAACAGTTCATAGATGCGCTCCAGCGACCAGCCGATTGGCGGGGCTATCTGGGCCAGTTGCAGGTTTTCTTCCACGGTTAGTCCGGAAATGATGCGCCGGTCTTCCGGGACCAGACCGATGCCTGCCTGTGATGCCTCAAACGATTTCATTGGGTGTATGGCTTCGTGATCCAGCCAGATCTCACCATGGGTCAGCATCGGATCGTCAAGGCGTGCAATGGCACGCAGGGTCGATGTTTTCCCAGCCCCGTTGCGSCCCAGCAGCGCMAGWATTTCRCCYTCRTGSACGYTAAARSWSAYGCCCTGMACGATATAGCTTTCRCCRTAATAGGCRTGCAWATCCCAGACTGAAAAGTAGGCCGGGGCGGTGGATGCCTTATTGGCGTTGTTGGAAAAGTCAGGCTGCGTGTTCATGTCATAACCCCTTAGTCCTGCGTTTTGCCAAGGTAGGCTTCCTGCACCTTGGGGTGGCCTTTGATGTTTTCCGGTGTGTCTTCGACTAGCGGTGTTCCCTGTGCAAGCACCGTAATACGCTCGGCCATGGAAAAAACAACGTGCATGTCGTGTTCAATAATCACCATGGTGATATCACGTTTTTCCTTGATATCCTTTAGCAGTTCGATGGTGTCATTGGTATCGGCGCGCGCCATGCCTGCTGTGGGTTCGTCCAGCAACAACAAACGCGGTTCCTGTACCAGACACATCGCCATTTCAAGTCGGCGTTTGTCGCCACGTGACAGCGACGCGGCGTGCATGTCGCGTTTGTCGATCATATTAACGTCGATCAATATGCGCTCGGCTGTTTCAATAATACCGGACTCACTCGCGATACTTTCAAAAGCGTGCAGTCGAAACGCACCGTCGCGTTTGGCAAAGCAGGGGATGATAATGTTTTCGATCACCGTCAGGTCACCAAAGATTTCCGGGGTCTGGAAAACCCGGGCGATACCCATCTGGTTTATCTCATGGGGTTTGCGGCCCAGTACCGACTGGCCATCAAACAAAACGCTGCCAGAGTCGGGGATAAGTTTCCCAACCAGCACGTTTAGCAGGGTTGATTTACCGGCACCATTTGGGCCGATGATCGCATGAACGGTGTTTTCAGCGATTGAAAGGTTGACGTCACCCAGTGCCTGCAAACCGCCAAAGCGTTTGTTGACTCCCTTAACCTCGAGGATACCCATGCTCTGCTCCCCCATTATTCTGCCGGCTCGGTTTTGGCGTCCGGTGTTTCGTCGGTCGGCTTCTTGCGGCTGAACAATGCTTTGATCCGYTCACCACCTTCCATCAAGCCGCCCGGCAGGAAGATCACAACCAACATAAACATCAGCCCAAGTGTCAGGTGCCAGCCTTCACCGGTAAAGCGCGAAAAGAACCACACAACCGCATTTTCCAGACCGTCTGGCAGAAAKCCAAACCAGCCATGCAGGATGCCTTCATTGATCTTGGAGAATATGTTTTCAAGGTACTTGATCGCGCCAGCCCCCAGCACCGGGCCAAGCATTGTACCAGCGCCGCCCAGAATGGTCATGATCACAACCTCGCCGGACGCAGTCCAGACCATGCGCTCGGCACCGGCCAGCGGGTCCATCACTGCCAAAAGGCCTCCCGCCAGTCCTGCATACATTCCTGATATAACAAAGGCAGCTAAAGTATATGGACGGACGTTTATACCAATGTAGTTTACCCGGGTCTGGTTTGACTTAACCGCCCGTAGCATCAACCCAAATGGTGAGCGGAAAATGCGTAATGCGATGTAAAAAGCTAAGATTGCAATGATCGCACAGAAATAGAAGCCAACGTTGAAGGTGAATACGTGGTTGCCGAGTTCCAGCTTGTAGGAACTGCCAATTTCCAGCCCGAAGATATTGGGATAAATTGGTGAACTATCGCTGTCCAGAATGCGCGGGTCAGTTGCGCGTACCTGTAACCCGGTTTCACCATTGGTCAGCGGTGTCAGCACTGAATAGGCCAGTCGATAACTCATTTCTGCCATCGCCAGTGTCAGTATGGAGAAATAAATGCCAGAGCGGCGCAAAGACACATAGCCGATCACAACCGAAAACAGTGCCGAAACGATCACGGCCATTATCAGGGCGGGGAATACGTTGAGTGACAGTAGTTTGAACATCCAGACGGCGGCGTAGGAACCCACACCCAGAAATGCCGCGTGTCCAAAGGACAGGTAGCCCGTGAGGCCAAACAGGATGTTAAAGCCAACTGCGAATATCCCGAAAATAGCCACCTTCGCCATCAGGTCGGGGTAGCCACCGTTGAACTGCGCCCATGCACTGTTTTCCGCAAAAGGCTGCATGATGAATGGGGTGAACAAAGTCAGCAGAATAACGATGATCATGAACTTGGTGTCGCGTTTGTTTAAACCCAGCATCGTCTATTCCTCCATCACGCCGCGTTTACCCATCAACCCGCGCGGGCGGACCAAAAGGATGATAATCGCGACGAGGTAAATAATAATCTGGTCGATGCCGGGGAAGATAGCTTTGATTTCGTTCATCGAGGCAAAGCTTTGCAAAATGCCCAGAACAAAACCGGCCAGCACTGCACCCGGCAGGCTACCCATGCCGCCGACAACCACAACGACGAAACTAAGCACAAGAAAATCCATGCCCATATGRAAATTWGGSGCCAGGATWGGYGTRTACATYACKCCCGCCAATCCTGCCACGGCCGCCGCCATGCCAAACATGAAGGTGAAGCGCTTGTCTATGTCGATGCCAAGCAGGCCGACGGTCTCGCGATCTGCCATGCCCGCGCGCACCACCATGCCGAATGTAGTGAACCGTAAAAATGCGAAAACACCTGAAATCAATATGACCGAGAACAGGAAATAGATCAGCCTCCAGAACGGGTAAACAACMGCGTTCGGCTCAAATCCAAAGATGATACCAAAATCCAGCGCGCCTTTGAACATGTCAGGGGCTCCGGTCTGGATCGGGTTCGCGCCGTAGAAATACTTGACGACTTCCTGCAAAACGATGGCCAATCCGAAAGTTACCAGAATCTGGTCAGCGTGGGGGCGTTTGTAGAAATGTTTGATCAGACCCCGCTCCATCGCAAAGCCGACAAAAACCATGATCGGAATGGCGAACAGAATGGCCAGTGGCACCGACCAGTTAACCACTCCGGCGGCGAATTCCGGGCTTATCCATGTCTCCAGATAGGGAACATCAACCTTAAGCGGTTTGCCCAGAAAATCAGTCTTTGTGGGATCCACAACCTGGTAGGACAGGCCAAATAGCTTTTGCAGTGTCACRGCGCAAAAYGCCCCGATCATAAACAGCGCCCCGTGGGCGAAATTCACCACRCCRAGRGTRCCAAAGWTCAGCGTCAGCCCAAGCGCGATCAACGCATAGGCAGCACCTTTGTCCAGGCCGTTCAGAATTTGAAGAAAAATTACGTCCATGGCCCAGCCCTTTGAAGCAGGTATAGTTTAGTTATCGGGGCGAGTTGAACCCGCCCCGATGATTTTTCCGTGAGCAATTATGCGCCGTCGTTACAGGAACCGAGGCTGGCCTCGTCGCCACCAAACATTGGGTGGTTGGAAGCATATTCGACCTGAGCACGTGGTGTGATTTCCACGATTTCCAATGTATCGTACTGGGTTGTTGGGTTCTCAGTACCTTTCATGACCAGCACGTCTTTGAAGCACTGGTGATCRTCGGCGCGGTAATGCGTCGGGCCGTTGCCCATGCCATCAAAGTCAAAGCCTTCCAGAGCTTCAGCAACAGAACATGGGTTGAACGAACCACCCCGTGTCACCGCATCCGCATAAAGCAGCGTCTGCACATAACATGTGTGGGCTGAGTTCGATGGTGGGCGACCGTATGCTTCACCAAATGACTTGACGAATGCCGCTGTGCCTTCGTCACCCAACTGCCAGTTCCAGTTCATCGAACCATACACACCCTTGATGTTTTCACCCGCACCAGCGGCCATCAGTTCGGAGTAAAGTGGTACAACGATTTCGAACTGCTTACCGTTCACCTGCTTATCGCGCAGACCAAACTGCACCGCCTGTGTAAGCGAGTTGATCATGTCACCACCGTAGTGATTCAGAACCAGAATATCGGCACCCGAATTCAGAACCGGCGCGATGTAGGAAGAAAAGTCGCCAGCACCAACCGGGGTCAGCACGTTTTGTGCAGTTTCCCAACCAGTAGCTTCGGTAGCCGCAGCAATCGATTCCTGCTGGGTCCAGCCCCATGTGTAATCRGCCGTCAGGTGATAGGCGCGACGGTCTTTACCATAGGCCTTTTCAAGCACTGGCGCCAAAGCAGCACCAGACATGAAGCCGTTAAAGAAGTGGCGGAAGCCATTGGCCTTGCGATCTTTACCYGTGGTGTCGTTTGARTGCGTCAAACCAGCCATAAAGATRATRCCAGCTTCCTGACACAGGCCCTGAACCGCGATTGCCACACCCGAAGATGAACCACCGTTGATCATGATAACGCCGTCTTTTTCGATCATCGACTTGGCGGAAGCACGGGCCGCGTCAGATTTTGTCTGCGTATCACCGGTAACAAAATCAACCTTGCGACCCAGAATACCTGTGCCATCCAGCGCCTTTGAGCTGAAGGTATTCAGCATACCACCGTCGCCTTCGCCGTTGATGTGGGCTACGGCCAATTCCTGGGCGCGAAGCTCGTCGAGCCCTTCGTCGGCGTAAGGGCCAGATTGTGGAACGTTAAAGCCGATTGTGACTGAACCAGGACCCGGTTCATTGGTAAATGCTCTTGCCGCACTTGTAAAAAAGGTTGGCATAGCCAGACCGGCGCCAGCGATTGCGCTGGTTTTCAGCACCCCTCGGCGGGTAAGTTTAGATTTGGACATTGATATCCTCCCGTTGCGWAATTTTTRCAGTGCTGGCTTTATTRGTACCCACTGCGAACCTTTTACAGGCTAAYYGAATTGTGCAGGACGAAAGAAAATTACTCAAYAACCTCATAAAACAAAACAATAAGTTTGTAAATTATTTCACAATATGACAGAGTATTTTGTAAAATGMTGTCAAYRCAGGTGTCGATCCTGTTGATATTCTAGGGGAATTTCGATGCAGAAAAGCGGGCTGACCGGTAGYCGAATTCGAGAATCGCGGCTGGGAAAAGGCTTGCGGCAGGTGGAATTGGCACGCAACGTCGGTATCTCGCCCACATATCTGAATCTGATTGAACACAACCGACGMAGAATCGGTGGCAAACTATTGGTGGATATTTCGCGAGAGCTGAATGTCGATCCGTCAAGCCTTAGCGAAGGCGTGGATGTCACGTTGCTTGAGGCACTAAACGATGCAGCGGCGCGCTTTCCCGGCGCTCAGGCCGAAACCGCCAGGGCAGATGAGATGGCTGGCAGGTTTCCGGGGTTTGCTGCCCTGTTAATGGCGCTGATGCGCAAATCCGAAGAGTTGGAGCAGACGGTCGAGGAATTGAACGATCGTCTGGCTCATGATCTGCAATTGGCAGATTCATTGCATGAAGTTTTGTCGGTGGTGACGGCAATCCATTCTACGTCGTCGATTTTGGCGGACGATGATGATATCGACGCAGATTGGCAAGCACGGTTTCATCGGAACCTGTACGAAGACAGCCAGCGGCTGGCGGATAGCGCACAGGCTTTGGTTGAATATCTGGCGTCTTCGGATGAGGAGAACGCGACAAAAGAACTGTCTTTGCCATTTGAAGAATTGGAGGCCTGGCTGACTGACCGCGATTTTCACATCCCCCTATTGGAAGGCGAATACCCGGTGGCGGTGGATGAACTGATGTCGCGTGAACCGCGCTTAAACAATTCGGCAACGTCCCGAACGCTGTCTATTTCCTATTTGCAGCGCTACCGCACGGACGCGCTTACCATTCCGCAGCACCGGTTAGATAACGCAATCAGTTCGGGGCGATTTGATCCGCTGGCTATTGCACAGGAATTTGACAGTGATCTGGCGACAGTGTTGCGGCGCATCGCCTGCCTGAAACAAAGCTCAGACATATTACCGGTCGGATTGGTCGTTTGTGATGGGTCGGGGGCGCTTACATTTCGTAAACATGTTGATGGGTTTACGCTGCCGCGATTTGGGGCGACGTGCCCGTTGCTGCCGCTGTACCAGGCACTTTCAAAACCGATGACGCCGATCCGCCAGGTGGTGGAACAATCCGGCCATCACCCGCGCCGGTTCCTGACATATGCGATAGCGCAACCGACACCGACACCTGACTTCAATATGCCGCAACTGTTTGAGGCAACAATGCTGATCCTGCCTGAGGATCATATGGATTTGCCGGGCGAGCAAAACGTTTTGCCGGTCGGGTCTAGTTGCAGAACCTGCCCCAGAACCAGTTGCGTCGCGCGCCGAGAGCCGTCAATTTTAACCTACGGATTTTGACAGGCCAGATTTTCCAAGTAATAGTCCGCAAATGTCCTTAGTGATATTCGGGGGGATGCGAGAATGGACAAACGAATACTGATTATTGAGGATGAGCCTAATATTGTAGAGGCTTTGCGCTATATCCTGTCGCGGGATGGCTATGCTGTTGACACCCATTCAGATGGTTCAACTGCGATTAAGACCATAGAAAAGCGCAATCCCGATGTGGTGATACTGGACGCGATGCTGCCAAACCGATCAGGGTTTGATATTTTACGCGATCTTCGTGCGGCAGAACAAACGGCTGAGTTACCGGTGCTGATGCTAACGGCGCGGGGACAAAAGAAAGACCGCGAACTGGCCGAGCGTTATGGCGCCAGCCGGTTTATCACCAAACCCTATTCAAATACGGAAGTGCTTGCCTGCGTGCGCGAGTTGAGCCGGGAATGACCGGTAAACCGCCCGTATTCCTGGCGCGTTCCGGATATCGGTTGCGCCGGGCAATGGATGCAGCACGGTTGCTGCCGGTTATCGGGGCATTTTTGTTTTTTCTGCCGCTGCTTTGGGCCGGGGGTCGCACCGGACAGGGGGTTATCTATATATTTGTGATCTGGCTGGGCCTGATTATAGGGGCCGCCTTACTGTCACGCACGCTAAACGAAATGCAAACAGATTTGGATGAGGAGCCGCGAGATGGTTCCGTTTAATCAGCTTGTACTGGTCAGTATTTTATATGTTATCCTGCTGTTTCTGGTGGCATTCGCTGCGGAACGACGCGCCGAGCAAGGGCAATTGCGCTGGTTGCGTTCACCYTTGGTTTATACGCTGTCGYTGTCAATTTACTGTACTGCCTGGACGTTTTACGGGGCGGTTGGTTATGCAGCGCGTTCGGGACTGGAATTTGTAACGATCTACCTTGGCCCGACACTTGTTGTGGTGGGCTGGTGGGTGGTTTTACGCAAGCTGGTTCGGATTGGGCGCACACAACGGATAACATCTATCGCCGACCTGATTTCTTCTCGTTACGGAAAATCTAACGCCCTTGGTGTAATCGTAACGTTGATGGCAGTGATCGCGGCCACACCTTATATAGCACTGCAATTGCAATCTGTTTCCCTGTCATTTGCGGTATTTGCAAGTGAGCGCGCGGATGGAAGTCCACCGGTTGATCTGAACGCTACCGCGTTTTGGGTGGCGGCCGGGTTGGCGGTTTTCACGATTGTATTCGGGACCCGAAATCTGGACGCGAATGAACGCCACCACGGGGTGGTTACGGCCATCGCACTGGAAGCGATTGTAAAGCTGACGGCGTTGCTGGCGGTTGGAATATTCGTGGTCTGGGGGGTGGCTGACGGGCCAGAGGACATATTGGCGCGCATTGATKCGTCGCAATTCGCCGAGTGGGAGATCAAAGGTGACCGCTGGCTGACGCTGATATTTCTGTCAGCCACCGCGTTTATTTGTCTGCCAAGGATGTTTCAGGTGTTGGTGGTCGAGAACGCAGATGAGCGCCATCTGGCGACCGCAAGCTGGGCGTTTCCGCTGTATCTGTTCCTGATGAGCCTGTTTGTGGTACCGATCGCGGTTGTCGGTCTTTCGGTTCTGCCTGAAGGCACCAATCCCGACCTGTTCGTGCTGACCCTGCCACTAGCATTTAACGCCGAAGGGCTGGCTACACTGGCATTCCTGGGCGGGTTTTCGTCGGCCACGTCGATGGTGATCGTCGCGGCAATCGCGCTTTCGACGATGATATCCAACCATATTGTCATGCCGATMTGGCTGTCGTCGCGCAGTGGAGGTGCGACGGTATCGGGGGATGTGCGCGGAATAGTATTGCTGTCGCGCCGGATCAGTATCGGGGTGATTTTGGCACTTGGTTATTTGTATTTTAGGTTTTCGGTCGGGGGGACGGCGCTGGCGGCGATTGGCCTGATTTCGTTTACCGGCGTTGTTCAGGTTCTGCCGGCGTTGATGGGCGCGATATTCTGGCGCGGCGCTACCCGCACCGGGGCGGCGGCTGGTCTGCTTATTGGGTTTAGCGTCTGGGCGTATTCGATGTTCATCCCCAGCTTTGGCGAAAGTGTGCTGATGTCWGCCGCCACTTTGGCCGAGGGGCCCTGGGGGATTGGCTGGTTGCGTCCTCAGGCGTTGTTTGGGATCGAAGGCATGGACCCGCTGGTTCACGCAGTTTTCTGGAGCATGACGTTGAATACTGCGGCCTTTGTGGCGGGTTCATTCGCCAGTTTTCCCGGACCACTGGAGCGACTTCAGGGTGCGCAGTTTGTTAATGTGTTCGAACATTCGGGCGCTGCCAAGGGCTGGCTGGGAAGTGCAGCCGAGGCGGAAGACCTGTTGGTAATGGCGCAGCGCATTTTGGGTTCACATGAAGCTCAGACCTTGTTTCAGTCAACGGCAAGAAAACAGGGGCGAGAGGGGTATCTACCAGATGTGACCCCGGAATTCATTGAAAAGCTTGAGCGAAATCTGACCGGCTCAGTTGGTGCGGCGACGTCACATGCGATGCTCGGTCAGATCATTGGCGGATCTTCGGTTTCGGTGCATGATCTGATGGCGGTGGCGGATGAAACCGCGCAGATGCTGGAATATTCAAATCAGCTGGAAGCGAAATCGGATGAGCTGACCCGGACGGCACGCCAGTTGCGCGATGCCAACGAAAAACTACGCGAGTTGTCGGTGCAAAAAGATGCGTTCCTTAGCCAGATCAGCCATGAACTGCGCACACCGATGACCTCAATCAGGGCGTTTTCCGAGATACTGATGGAGGGGCCGAAAACAGGGCACGCGGATCGGCGCAAGTATTCAACGATAATTCACGATGAAACCATTCGTCTGACGCGGCTGTTGGATGACCTGTTGGACTTAAGTGTTCTGGAGAATGGGCAGGTGGCCTTGAATTACAGTTCGGTAAACTTGCTGGATATTGTAAACGGCGCGATTGAGGCGACACAGTCAATTGGAACCGAGCGCGAATTTTCGATATACCTTGAGGATAGCAATGAATTCATTTTGGTAGAGACCGACGCGGATCGTTTGCGKCAGGTTTTTGTCAATCTGATTGTAAACGCGCGGAAATATTGCGAAGCCGAAAAACCGGAACTAAGAATAAAGATTAAGGTMCGCGGTAATATTTTACAGATTGATTTTGTCGATAATGGTTTGGGGATTTCGAAAAACAGCCAGGACCTGATATTCGAAAAATTCTCACGGTTGTCGGATCAGGCGGCAGCTGGTGGTGCCGGCTTAGGGTTGGCCATTTGCCGCGAAATTATGACCAATCTTAGTGGGCAGGTTGATTATTTGCCGGGGCAGGGCGGGGCAGCTTTTCGGGTTATCCTACCGGCGGCCTTGCCAAGGGAGCGCGCGGCAGAATAGTCAATTATCGCCGCCCGATTTCAGTTATTCTATACTAAATGTTTTCCGGCGCGCCATGAAACCCAGTCCTCCGGCGTGTCCAGATCAGTTGTTGCATGGCCTTTGGGTAGCTGCACAAGGCTGACATTTTCGTGCATCAGTAATTCGCGTGCGCCCTGATCGCCAGTTAGCCGGCCAACACCTTTGAACAGGCGTGCGGGAAGAATTACCGGATGTCCCGGGTGTCCGGTTTCATCSGTCCCGCGCACWACCCGTTTGGCACCGACTTCGGCAAAATGGGTCAGCAAAACGCTAAGGTCGTCAGTGGTGATTTCCGGCATGTCGGCTAACATGATCAGCACACCGTTTAAAYCCGGTGGCAGAGAACGAATGCCGGCCTTTAGGGACACCGACATACCCTGACTGGCATCAGCCACCGGAATGATCGTTACCGGTGCGTTCGCGATGGCCTGCGCGCGTTTTTTTGCGTCAGTTCCCAGTGTGACAAACACCGAAAACCCGGTTGCACATGCCTGCTCGGTAACGCGGGATAAAAGATCCTGCCCTTCAATCAATTCCAGCAGTTTATCGCGCCCTTTCATTCGGGATGATGCCCCGGCAGCCAGTATGAGGATGGCGATTTTCTTGATCATAATCGTCTCAAATTTGCGTCGTGTTTAAGCCTAGCGTTCAGGGATCAGCCCCCGCGGGCTGAACCGCAATACCAGTAACAGAATAACACCCATGGTCAGCAGTCGCATATGTGCAGCGGAATTGATCAGGTGGGCCTTCAGGGCAGACCCTTCGGCGAGACCGCTGGTCAGAAGATTAATCAGCCACAACCCCATGGGTTCSACATTGATCCAAAGGAACCAAATTAGCATCGCACCCAGCACCGAGCCCCAGTTGTTGCCGGAGCCACCAATAATAACCATTACCCAGATAAGGAACGTAAAGCGCAGGGGCTGATAGGTGCCGGGCGTCAGTTGCCCATCCAATGTGGTCATCATTGCCCCCGCCACACCACATACAGCCGAGCCAAGGATGAAAATCTGCAAATGGCGTTTGGTGACGTCTTTGCCCATRGCTTCGGCGGCGGTTTCGTTATCACGAATGGCGCGCATCATTCKKCCCCAKGGGGAATTCARYGCCTTTTCGGATAGCCAGATCAGGATCAACAGAACAACCAGAAACAGAGCCGAATAGCCAAACTTGACAGCCAACGAAGACGCYGTAACCGGATCAAACCCCCAGCTTTCCGCCCGTGATACAAATTCGGCAGATTTTTGCAGGTCAATTTCGTAGGGCACCGGGCGCGGCAGGCCGACGACGTTTTTMACTCCACGGCTAAGCCAGTCTTCGTTCTTCAGAACCGACAGAATGATTTCAGCAATGCCAAGTGTRGCAATCGCCAGATAGTCAGACCGCAGGCCAAGGGCGGTTTTACCTATCAGCCATGCGGCCCCGGCAGCCAATACCCCACCAACSGGCCAGCTAAAYACYGCAGGCAGRCCTAGCCCRCCMARGAAACCGGTCCCGGCMGGGTTCACGGCTTCWATTGCTTCAACTGCCGGATCGAACACCGCGCGRAAAACGAAGAAACCTACGACCAGTAAAGTGAGCARGACAAGTGTTCGCATTTTGCTGGCAGCCATGCGGCGCCAAACCTGAACGGCGCCAATGATGGTTGCCGCGCCCAATGCCAATGCTAGCAGCAAGCGCAGACCGCCAGCCCCCCAGGCCTCGGTAACCGGTGGCATCCCGACCAGCACGGCAGCGAGACCGCCGAGCGCCACAAACCCCATGATCCCGATGTTGAACAGGCCMGCGTARCCCCRYTGCATGTTTACGCCAAGYGCCATRATRGCCGAGATCAACCCCATGTTCACRATGCCCAGGGCGACGTTCCAGCTATTGTTGAACCCGGTGAAAATGATCAGGCCAAAGACCACGGCAAACAGCAGCGGGTTTTTTATCGACGGGTTCATGAACTGGCCCCCCTGAATATGCCGGTCGGTCGAAACAGCAGGACGATTATCAGTATCGCAAAGCTGACGGCGAATTTGTAATCGGTAGACAATAATTGCACCAATGTCGTTGGTTCCAGGTTCTCGGGCATCAGGTAAATCAGCACCTTTTTCCAGGCGTAAGTAATAGTTACTTCGGAAAACGCGATGATAAATCCACCGGCAACCGCGCCAAGCGGGCTGCCCAACCCGCCAACAATAGCGCTGGCAAACATCGGTAATAGTAGTTGGAAATAGGTGAAGGGTTTGAAAGACTTATCCAGTCCGTAAAGCACACCKGCGATGGTGGCGAGYGCTGCCACGATCATCCAWGTATACATCACCACCCGTTCCGGGTTGATGCCTGAAAGCAGCGCCAGATCTTCGTTGTCTGAAAACGCCCGCATCGATTTCCCGGTGCGGGTACGGTTCAGGAACCAAAACAGCAGCGACACAACAATTATGACCGTCACGATGGTGATTGCCTGGGATGTCTTGAACGCCAGCCCTTCGCTAAGTCCGGTCATTTCTTTGAAGTCGCGGGCGCGGATGATGAAACGTTCGCCATCTGCGAAACGCTGATCATCGGGGCCGATGACAAATCGTACCAGCCCGTTCATGATGAACATGACCCCCATGGAAACGATCACCAATATGACCGGGGCGGCCTTTTGTTTTCGATAGAATTTGTAAATGAGCTGATCGGTTCCCAGCAAAAGCAGGATCGTTGCGGCAATGCCAAAGGGCAGGGCTAGCAGGGCAGTCGGCAAAACCCCAAAACTGATGCCAATGGACTGAAACCACCAGGTCACAAGAATGGTGACCATTGCGCCAAAGGCCATTGTGTCGCCATGGGCAAAGTTGGAAAACCGCAATATGCCAAAAACCAGCGTTACCCCAAGCGCGCCAAGGGCAAGTTGCGCACCGTAAGCGATGCCGGGGACGATGACGAAGTTTAGCAGGGCAACGATTGCGTTCAGGAAATCCATGTTATCCCCCCAGAAAACTTTTGCGAACATCCGGGTTGGCCAGCAAGTCCTTGCCGGTCCCGGAAAATCCGTTGCGCCCCTGCACCAACACATAGCCTTTGTCGGCTATTGCCAGTGCCTGGCGCGCGTTTTGTTCGACCATAAGAATTGTTACCCCGGTTCGCGCTACTTCAATGATACGATCGAACAGCTCATCCATCACAATCGGTGAAACACCGGCTGTGGGTTCGTCCAGCATCAGGACCTGTGGTTTGGTCATCAATGCGCGTCCAAAGGCCACCTGTTGGCGTTGCCCACCCGACAATTCCCCTGCTGCCTGTCGGCGTTTGTCGCGCAGGATCGGAAACAGGTCGTATATTTGTTCRATGGTTTTCCTGATGTCGTCGCGTCGCAGAAACGCGCCCATTTCAAGGTTTTCCTCAACCGTTAAGGTGGTGAAAATGTTGTTGGTCTGGGGAACAAACGCCATGCCTTTTGCCACCCGTTTTTGCGGTGACAGTTCGGTGATATCTTCKCCGGAAATCTGAACRCGACCCTGACGCAGATCGAGCATCCCGAATATCGCCTTCATGGCGGTGGATTTACCAGCCCCATTTGGCCCGACAATCACGGCAATCTGGCCCTTGTCGACCGAAATATTGCAATCATGCAGAATGTCCGGCCCTGCACCATAGCCCCCGGTCATGGAGATTCCGGCAAGAAATGGATCGTTMGGTGCTGGCTTGGTTTTRCCTTTGTTGTCGTGGTACACAGCCGTGCCCTGACGATCTGGATCCGTTATGGTGCGATCTTTGTTGCCCCGGTCTTCCTGATAGACATTTTTGCTCATGCTGCACCACCGGCTTTAACCTTGTTTTTCATACCGGTGCCAAGATAGGCCTCAATCACATGCTCGTTTGCTTTAATCTCAGCGATAGTTCCCTGCGCCAGAACTTTACCCTCGGCCATACAGATGACCGGATCACACAAGCGACCGATGAACTCCATGTCATGTTCGATCATGCAGAATGTATAGCCGCGCTCTTTGTTCAGCCGCAAAATTGCGTCGCCGATGGTGTTAAGAAGTGTTCGGTTCACACCGGCGCCGACTTCGTCCAGAAACACAATCTTGGCGTCAACCATCATGGTTCGACCAAGTTCCAGCAGCTTTTTCTGCCCGCCGGACAGGTTRCCGGCYTTTTCATCCGCCAGATGGTCAATGGTCAGAAATTCCAGAACCTCATCGGCTTTGGCGCTTAGGCTGCGTTCTTCTTCGCGCATCTGGTTGCGGGCAAACCAGGCTTTCCAAAGCTTTTCGCCGGACTGGTTGCCGGGAACCATCATCAGGTTTTCGCGCACCGTCATCGACGAAAATTCATGCGCTATCTGAAATGTACGCAGCATGCCTTTTTCAAACAGTTCATGGGGCGGCAGACCGGTTATGTCTTCGCCCTGCATGAAAACGCGWCCAGATGTRGGTTTAAGTACGCCTGCTATCACATTGAAAAGGGTGGTTTTACCGGCGCCATTTGGGCCAATTAAACCGGTWATGGAGCCTTCCTTGATTTCCAGCGTCGAGCCATCAACGGCAAAGAAACCGCCGAATTTCTTATGGATAYCTTCAACGACAATCATTGTTTCGAAATCCCCCMGGAAAGGCGACTTGCACCTATTAAAACAGCCCGGAAAAACCGGGCTGTTTCAAATTTCTCAGAGTCAAAAACTTAGCGGAACCGAACTGTTTCGATCTTGCCACCGATGACTTCGANTTCACGGTAGGAACCACCGCTTTCGCCGGGTCCGATCAGTTCAACATCAGAACCACCGGAATAGTCAACTTCGCCGCCATCTGCGAGGATTTGCAGCGCTTTGGCCAGTTGACCCGGGTAGATAACTTCGCCCGGCGCATTGGCTACATCCATAATCTTACCAACATAGTCAGCCGGATCACTGGAACCCGCTGCCTGCATTGCCAGCATGAACAGCGCCGCTGCGTCATAGCTTTCTGGTGTGTAAGGCGATGAACCATCAAATCCAGCCGTCTCTGCCATGCCCTGYAGTGTTAARGCACCTTCAGAACCTGAACCCGCGATCTGACCGAATGAACCGTTCAGATCATTGCCTAAAGCGTCAGTGATTGATTCACCGATCATACCACCTGGCAGTACGAACTGATCAAATGCACCGCTATCAAGTGAGCCCTGGATGATACCAAGACCGCCCTGGTCAAGATAACCGGCAACAACGATAATATCGCCACCAGCGGACGCCAGCGCACCGACTTCAGCGGTATAATCAGCTTTGCCGTCTTCATGGCTAGCATTGATAGTTATCACGCCGCCGGCWGCCTTATAGGCCGTTGCAAACGCATCRGCCAAACCTTTGCCGTAGTCGTTGTTGGTGTAGGTCAGAGCAACCGATTTAAAGCCGCGTTCCATCAGWATGTCAGCCATGATCTGRCCTTCACGGCTGTCAGAAGGTGCGGTGCGGAARAACAGRCCATTATCTTCAGCCGTGGAAAGAGCAGGGGACGTGGCGGAAGGTGAAATCATCACCATGCCGTTTGGAATAGCAACATTTGACAGGATAGCGCCGGTTACACCGGAACAGTCCCCACCAATCAATCCAGCAACACCGTCGGACAGGATCAGACGTTCAGCAGCGGATGTCGCCAATGCGTTGTCGATACAACCGGTATCAGCACGAACCGGAGTAACAGTCGCCCCGCCCAGCAGAAGGCCGGAATCGGTGACTTCCTGCATTGCCAGTTCAGCGCCCGCAGCCATTGGCCCGGTCAGCGATTCAATTGGGCCGGTGAAGCCGATAAGAATGCCAAGTTTGATTTCGTCTACATGGCTGCCCGCAAAAGCGGAACCAATAGTCAGTGCAGCGGCCGTTGTGGCCATTAGCAGCTTTTTCATTTTTAGTGCTCCCTGGTTGGATTATTTTCCTAACCCGGGAAGTTAGAGGGACTGACACAAAAAGGAAACCCCGTTCTGGTTCGGCAAGCTGTTTGGAAACAATAAAATATCTTGTTGTTTGGACCTGCAAGTTTCAGGGGTTAGGTTGTTTGAAAACATATTGGAGACAACCCATGCGTATTATTCTTGTTTTGGCTTTGACGTTCTTTGGCCCATTGGCGGCATTGGCCGGGGAGGTTCAGACCACCGCTGGAACGGTTTCAATCACCCGTGTCATGGGCGGTTTGGATGAACCCTGGGGGCTGGCGTTTTTGCCAGATGGGGGTTTTCTGGTGACGGAACGGGGTGGCAATTTAATCCATGTTTCTGGCGAAGGGCAGGTTAACATTGTGTCCGGAGCTCCAAAAGTTGTGGCCAGCGGGCAGGGTGGATTGCTCGACGTCATGGTGCCGCGTGATTTTGCTACCAGCCGCGAAGTATTTCTGAGTTTCAGCAAGAAACAGGGCCGTGGGGCGGGTACTGCGCTGGCGGTTGGCAAGCTGAGCGAGGATAGCAACAGGTTGACTGATTTGCGGGTGATATTTGAGATGTCACCSGGTTCATCTGGYGGCAAACATTTTGGCAGCCGCATTGTTGAGGCCGTGGATGGCACAATTTTCCTGACMATWGGCGAACGCGGGGAYCGGCCWGCCGCRCAAGACCTKTCSCGCCACAAYGGCAGCGTGATYCGYRTMRGGCGYGAYGGRACGGTGCCGGGGGATAATCCGTTTGYMGGGCAGGGCGGGGCATTGCCGGAAATCTGGTCATATGGGCATCGCAACCCGCAAGGCGCGGCGCTGGATCTGCGTGGTAATCTTTGGGTCACTGAACATGGTGCCAGGGGCGGCGATGAAGTAAATCAAGTCAGACGCGGGACGAATTATGGTTGGCCGGTGATTGCTTATGGGCGGCATTATTCCGGGCTGAAAATTGGTGAAGGCACCGCAAAGCCARGTATGGAACAACCAGCATATTTTTGGGATCCGTCCATCGCGCCGTCGGGCCTGATGATYTATTCCGGCAAGCTCTGGCCACAGTGGCGTGGGCATTTTTTCGTTGGATCGCTGAAGTTCCATTACCTTTCGCGCCTCGATCCTAATTCTGATTGGACTGAGGAACGGATCAAAAGCAAGGAAACACGGCGTGTTCGGGACGTGCGCGAAGCCCCGGACGGATCAATCTGGTTTCTAAGTGTAAGTGAGGGGGCGGTTTTTCAGATGGTGCCGGGTTAAATCAGACAGCTTAAACCGACAGCCGCGCCGCCCGTGAGCCACGTTCACGATAGGGCGTGGTGTTGTAATGCGCCCGGTAACATTTCGAAAAATGTGAAGGCGAAGCAAATCCACAGGCAAGCGCGACGTTGATCACGCTCATGTCGGTTTGCATCAGCAAGTTGCGGGCTTTTTGCAACCGCAGCTCCATATAATAGCGCTTGGGGGAACGGTTCAGATAACGGCGAAACAGGCGTTCAAGCTGGCGGGTAGACATGCCCACATCCTTCGCCAGAATTGACGGGCTGATAGGTTCTTCRATGTTTTGTTCCATCAGTTGGATGACTTTGGACAGCTTTGGGTGGCGCACACCAATACGGGTCGGGACCGAAAGGCGCTGTGTATCCTGATCCGTGCGGATTGCCGAATAGATCATCTGGTCAGCGACGGTATTCGCCAGGTCTTCGCCGTGGTCTTCAGCGATTAGTTTCAGCATCAGATCAACCGATGATGTGCCGCCTGCGGTGCTCATCCGGTTGCCGTCAACGGTGAATACRGAYTTGGTTAGYTCYACGTCTTCAAATGTTTCAGCAAAGCTGTCCTGATTTTCCCAATGAATTGTCACGCGCTTGCCAGTTAATAACCCGGCCACGGCCAAGGTGTGGGTTGCAGTACATAGCCCACCTATTTTTACGCCCCGCCGGGCTTCGCGCCGCAGCCAGTTGATGACTTTTTTGGTTGAGCTTTCGACAATGTCGACGCCRCCRCAAACTAAAATCGTGTCATCACGTTGTACTTCAATCAAATCGTGATCCAGCTTCAACGAWATGCCGGCGGAACTGGWTATYGTGTCGCCACCCTCGCCGTAAAAGCTCCAGCTATACAGAACCTCGCCGCCCGCGCGGTTCGCGATGCGCAGGCTGTCAACGGCACCCGCAAAGGACATCAGGGAAAACTTGTCCAACAGGACAAATACGAAACGCCGTACGCGCCGGTTCGCAGGTGAATTTTCTGTCTCGCCGGTCACGGCAGGCCCTCGTGTAGCCAAGGAAATAATGCAGAAATTACCGAACCAGTTTTCGGTCTCTGTGGCAAGACATTACAGCATTCTTTGAAGCGAATTTCATGGTAAAATTTGTGCGATGAGCATTTGCGCCGCTTGCCGGTCTCACCTATAAGAAATTTTGCGACTTTTTAACTTTGGAGCGAAGACAATGACGAATTGGGTGAAATCTGGCTGGCGTACTAAACCAAGAATCCAGATGCCTGAATATATGGATATTGAAGCCCTGAACGCGGTAGAGGCGCAGTTGGCCAAATATCCACCGCTGGTTTTCGCCGGCGAGGCACGAAATCTGAAGCAAGCCCTTGGCAAAGCGGCCACAGGCGAAGCGTTTTTATTGCAGGGCGGCGACTGCGCCGAAAGTTTCGCCGAGTTTTCCGCAGACAATATCCGCGACACATTCAAAGTCATGCTGCAAATGGCGATGGTTCTGACCTATGGTGCCAARGTTCCGGTGATCAAAGTTGGCCGGATGGCCGGGCAGTTTGCCAAGCCGCGCTCGGCCGGGACCGAGACGATAAATGGCGTGGAATTGCCCAGCTATCGTGGTGATATTATCAACGGATTTGATTTCACACCAGAAGATCGGATACCCGACCCACAGCGTATGTTGCAGGCTTACACGCAGGCGGCAGCATCATTGAACCTTGTGCGCGCTTTCAGCCATGGCGGCTACGCAAATGTGCATGAGGTCCATTCATGGACGCTTGGTTTTACCCAGGCCGATGATGCCGCGCGTTACCGTGATGTCGCGAACCGAATTTCCGACACGCTGGATTTCATGCAGGCCGCCGGGGTTACGATGGAAACCGCGCATACGTTGCAATCAGTAGATTTTTATACCAGCCACGAAGCCTTGTTGCTGGAATACGAAGAGGCAATGTGCCGGGTTGATTCAACCACTGGCGTTCCCCTTGCCGGATCTGGTCATTTGATCTGGATTGGCGACAGAACCCGCCAGCCGGACGGGGCGCATGTTGAATTCTGCCGGGGTGTGCAAAACCCGATCGGAATGAAATGCGGGCCAAGCATGACAACCGACGATCTGAAAATCCTGCTGGAAAAGCTGAACCCGGAAAATGAAGCCGGTCGTTTGACGCTGATCGCRCGTTTTGGCGCGGGYAATGTGGGGGACCACTTGCCACGCTTGATCCGAGCCGTTGAAGAGGTCGGCGCGAATGTKGTYTGGACCTGCGATCCGATGCACGGCAATACCATCAARTCGTCCACCGGCTAYAAAACCCGGCCCTTTGAAAGTGTGCTGCGCGAGGTGAAAGAATTCTTTGCCATCCATAACGCCGAAGGCACGATCCCCGGTGGCGTACATTTTGAGATGACCGGCAAGGATGTAACTGAATGTACCGGTGGTGTGCGTGCTGTGACCGATGAAGACCTGTCGGATCGCTATCACACCGCCTGTGATCCGCGCCTGAACGCCAGCCAATCGCTTGAACTGGCRTTTCTGGTGGCAGAAGAGCTAAGCAATCGGCGCAACGTCCGGTCCGAGGCGAAAGCGGTTTAGATTGGATGCGCTCTGATCAGCCGTTACTGACGACAAGTTGCAGGGCCGGGCGGTGATCGCCCGGCTTTTTTGCATTAGGGGCATGGGTGAATTCGGCACCAGATTCGGCGAAGGCAAGCTGTTGGCGCGCCTTGGAAAACCGACTTTTAATGCCTCGCAATGACATGTCGCGCACCTTGACGTCTTTGATCTCAAACCTGCGCGGCTGACGCCCGATAYTACCAATGCTTTGCAGACATCCGAGAATACGATTGACCTGCCCATAGTCATCCGTGAGTGGGGCAAGCAACATCTTGGCTTTCAGGGCTGGGCGACCGAAACTCGCAGGGGTCGCCAGACAAATTTCGGTAATGGCCGGGCTGGTGCAGGTTTTTTCGATCAGTTGACCAATTTGCCTGCGGGCTTGTGGCAGGAAAAATGTGGTCAGGGGCATACCGCGCACTTCCAGCCCCATCAGGTCATTCAAATGGCTCCCCGCCAGGCGAAATCGCGCCACACCCGGTGCGATACATTCCAATATGAACGCATTTCCCAAAGCCGTTTCCAATGCGCGCGGATCAATATCTGCCCGCGCTGGCACCAAATGCCCGCAGGACAACGCATCCCAGTAACCTTCTACCTGTGCAATGGCCGGAAAGTCGGCGTTGTCTTTGCAGGTTTTGCCCAGAAAGACGATATTGGATGACTTGGCTGAATTGGCTTTCACTTTTCACCTATTAAAATGCGACGGYCAGGTTTGTTGTCCTGTAGTTCACCGTCTGTTAACCGTTACGACAAGAATGCTTACTCAAGTCTTAATATGACATAGTTTGCATCAAATGCAGGACGAAAAAGTATTAAATGGTTAACCTCTATGGATAAGGTGCAGATGTTTTGACGTTGAATTCGATGACAGGTTTTGCGACTGCCAWGGGCGCAGCGGACGGGTATAGCTGGGTCTGGGATATTCGTTCGGTAAATGCGCGGGGCATGGATGTCCGGATGCGCGTGCCGGACTGGATCGCAGGGCTGGAAGCCAGCCTGCGCCCGATGGTTCAAAAAGCCGTCGGCCGGGGCAATGTAAATCTGACGCTTAAGGTACAGCGTGAAGACAGGGACGCGGCACATAGCATTGATCTTGGTGCGCTGAATATCGCGCTGGCGGCGATCAAACGCATCGAAATCAAAGCCCAGGATGACCATAATCTACAATTGGCCCCGACGTCGGTGGCGGAAATTCTGGCAATGCGCTCGGTTAGTGACGGGGCGGGGGCGGATCAGGATACCTCTGCGTTGTTGAAGGCCTTAAAGGATGACTTCACCGGCGTTTTAGTGGCCTTCAATCAAATGCGCGGCACTGAGGGGCGTGCATTACATGACATATTAACTGGCCAGTTGGATCAGATMGAAGTGCTGACCAGAAACGCGGCCAGCACCGCRGATGCCAGACGCGAAAAGACCACGCAAAACCTGCGCAAAAATCTGGCACTGGTTCTGGAAAACTCTGACGGGGTTGACCCGGACAGGGTCGCGCAGGAACTGGCTTTGATCGCGGTGAAATCCGATGTCACCGAAGAAATYGACCGCCTKCACGCCCATGTCAGTGCGGCGCGGGAATTGTTGGGGGAAACCGGTGCGGTTGGGCGCAAGCTCGATTTCCTGTCGCAGGAATTTAATCGCGAAGCCAATACGCTGTGTTCCAAGGCGCAGTTTGCTGAACTGACCCGGATCGGGCTTGACCTGAAGGCGGTGATCGACCAGATGCGCGAGCAAGTGCAAAACGTGGAGTAGGGCATGTCTGATCGGCGCGGGCTTTTGTTAATCATTTCGTCGCCCTCGGGGGCTGGGAAATCTTCGCTGTCGCATCGGTTGCGAAAATGGGATCCGACGATCCGGTTTTCGGTGTCCGCCACCACGCGCAAAGCCCGTAACGGTGAAGTCGACGGCAAAGATTATCATTTCATCAATCGCAAAGCGTTTGAAGCATTGGTGGAAAACGATGAAATGCTGGAACATGCCGAAGTGTTCGGCAATCTTTACGGCTCGCCCAAAGGCCCGGTTGATGARGCRATGGCGRAWGGCYATGACACGCTGTTTGATATTGACTGGCAGGGCGGTCAGCAAATCCGCAATTCCAGCCTTGGCAATGACGTGGTGTCGATATTCATTCTGCCACCCTCAATGGCGGAGCTGGAGCAACGACTGCGCAGTCGCGGGCAGGACAGTGACGAAATAATTGCCGGGCGAATGGCCAAAAGCCAGGCCGAGATCAGCCATTGGGGCGAATATGATTACGTGCTGGTGAACCGCGATCTGGACGTGGCAGAGGCCGAACTGAAAGCGATCCTGACCGCCGAGCGCCTGCGCCGGGAACGCCGCACTGGCCTGTCGGATTTTGTGCGCGGCCTGGACCAGGAATTCAAGGAAAGCCTATGACAATCTACGCGCTTGACGGCGTTCAACCGAAGTTCCCGGAAAACAACGATTACTGGGTTGCACCGGATGCAAATGTCATCGGTAAGGTGGTGTTGTCAGAAGCCACCAGCATATGGTTTGGCTCGACATTACGGGGTGACAATGAAGAAATTCATGTCGGTCAGGGCAGCAATATTCAGGATGACTGCGTGCTGCACACCGACATGGGGTTTCCGCTAACCATCGGGGAAAACTGCACAATAGGGCACAAAGCAATGCTGCATGGCTGCACGATTGGGAACCAGACCCTGATCGGGATGGGGGCCACCATATTGAACGGCGCTGTCATTGGCGACAATTGCCTGATTGGGGCAGGGGCGTTGATAACCGAAGGCAAGCTGGTCCCCGACGGTTCACTTGTGATGGGCGCGCCGGGCAAAGTAATTCGCCAGTTGGACGACGCTGCTAAAGCCATGTTGTTGGCGTCMGCGCAGGGTTATCAGAAAAATATGCGACGCTTTCGGGATGGCTTGTCGAAAGTATAGTTTACCGGGAAAWAYAAWATGACTGAAACACCAAAATCACTTGTCCGGCGAACRCCYTGGCCTGAWAGCCGCTCGCGYCCWATWGTGACGCCGTTGCAGATGTCGGTTGTATACGCTTCCGASRGSCCSGAYGCGCTGGACGATATATATGAGGGCAGGGCAGAGGGCTATACCTACGCCCGCGAACGYCACCCGAACGCGGATGTKCTKGCGCAAAAGATCGACSGGYTGGAAGGYGTSACYGGYGGGATMATYACCGGCTCGGGGATGGCGGCGGTTTCTGCYGTTTTTCTGTCACTGCTCAAGGCTGGCGAYCATGTRATCGGSGCKGATCAGYTWTATGGGCGAACGCTGCGGYTGATGTCVGAYGAATTRCCYAGRCTGGGGATTGRGACRTCGCTGATTGAYCCGACCGACGCCGYTGCTTTTGAGCGTGCTATCCAGCCAAAYACCCGGATGATYATTCTGGAAGTGGTATCAAACCCAACCCTCAGGGTCGCGGACATAGATGGTATAGCCAAAGTAGCGACCGAGAAAGRCATWTTGCTGGTGGTMGACAAYACWTTCACCACACCGCGCGGGTTTCAGCCCTTTAATCATGGCGCAGATATCGTGGTTCATTCGGTAACCAAACTGCTGGCCGGTCATTCTGATGTGACTCTTGGTTATGTTGTTGCAAAAGACCCGGAACTACAGGGCAGGGTCGYAGATACCGCCGTCACCTTAGGTCTGACACCCAGCCCATTTGACTGCTGGATGGCCGAACGTGGGCTATATTCGTTTGAATTGCGCTATGACCGGGCAGAAGAAAACGCTGTGAARCTGGCGGAKKCTTTGGCAACGCTGGCCAATGTWGAAAAGGTTATGTACCCGACCCGCGCAGACCATCCCGACCACAACCACGCGGTTTCGCTGCTGGGTAAACGTGGTGGCAATATGGTTAGTTTTGAAATCAAAGGTGGACGCGATGCAGCGAATAGACTGGTGCGCGCCGCGCCGGATATAAACTTTGCGCCAACACTTGGGGATATCGGGACCGTGTTGTCGCACCCTGCCAGTTCRTCACACCGGGCACTAAGTGAAGCTGCCAGAAACGGAATTGGCATTAGTCAGGGGTTCTTTCGGGTTTCAGTGGGGGTGGAAGACATTAAATTGCTGATAGAAGAATTCAGCGTCGCGATAAGGGCTACAGGTTAGCGCATTAATTTACGCCGTGGGTGGCGGCTAAACCGTCCAGGATGATGTCGACGTCCAGGGATGGGCAAAGCATACGCAATTCCTTCAACACGATAACCGGATTTGGAATTTGGGGCGACATTATTCGGTAGCGCCCCCGAAATCCGGAGCTCTGTAATGATTGCGCCAGGTCGAGGCAATCAAAGGTTCTACATAAAAGCGGGGACAGAATGATATCGGGCTTGATGCGTTCTAAAACCCCAGCTTCGATATCTTCAAAGCCAGCAAACGTAATCTGTGAATTCCAGGGCAATTTTCGACCGGTGTTGCGCCACTGTGAAACTTCCCCAATAGCCAGAACGACGGTGGAAGGTTTCTCAATAGGTTTTGTTTCCGAAGAAACAGTTGAAGTTCCTTTGAATTCATCTGGATTGCGACTTGGTAAGTCAATTTTTTCACCCATCGCCAATTTTTTGTTTCCAAGTCCAAGATTACATTTTAAATTGAAGTATATATATTTGTTCTTCTCAAAGTTGAATTCTAATATTGTTTTTGGTTGCTCAAGGTTTCTCTGCGCAAACAGATAATCTTGAAATAGGGAAGCGCATTGGGTGCCTTTCTCTCAGGATTGATATTGATCTGATAATATGTATTATGTTAAATAGATATTAGTACTTATTAACAAGTGATTAGTGCTTTAACCTGTAACCAGAATTATACATCCCCTTTGTAGGTCGAATTAAAAGCCCGTACAGAGACTACAAAATGTCGCAACCATGAACAAACAGTACACGATTTAGTTACTCAGCGAAATCATTTCGATATGGGGTCTGAGATACAAATATTTATTCTGGTTGTGGAATTGTTCTTCAGAAGSATTCTGCGCGAGATATCAACAACACTCGACAAACGACTGATACCACGTCAAAATAATCTAAATTGGGGATTCTCGGATGTATTCACTGCTCGTAATAAATGGACCAAACTTAAATCTATTGGGAACGCGCCAACCTGAGGTTTATGGGAAAACTACATTGGCGGAAGTTGAAAGCCTTTGTCTTGCAGTTGCTAAGGATGCGGGAAGTAAAGTGACCTGTATKCAATCCAACCACGAAGGYACGCTGGTAGAAGCAATACACGACGCGCGGGGTAAATATGACGGCATTGTTCTGAATGCAGGTGCATATACCCATACTTCTATTGCGCTGATGGATGCGATTTCTTCGACAGAAATGCCCACYGTTGAATTGCATCTTTCAAACATCCATGCGCGGGAAGAGTTTCGCCACAAATCTTATATAGCACCGGTTGCGGTTGGTCAGATATGTGGCTTTGGTCCAAAYGGGTACAAGCTCGCGATYGAGGCRCTTTTGMACTATYTGGCTGAGGCCGCCAAATGATCCTGGAATATCTGGAGAAACTGCACGATTTGCGCACTATAGATGAAGTCTGGTCGCATCTTGTGGAACAGATGGCTGAATTTGGCTTTGATCGTTTGCTTTACGGTTTCACCAGGTATCGTACTTTACGCTCATTTGGGAACCGAGAGGATTTGCTGCTTTTATCAAACCATAACGATGAATATCTGCGCAAATTTGTTGATGGAGGGATGTATTTCAACGCGCCTATGGTCAAATGGGCAGCCGTAAACGTTGGTGCCTGTAGCTGGGGCTGGATGGAGGAACATTCTGATTCATTAACAGCCGCCGAGTCAGAAGTTGTCCAGTATAATAAAAAAATGGGAATTACCGCRGGTTATTCGATTAGTTTCAAAGATGTTTCCAGCCGGGCAAAGGGTGCGATCGGGTTGGTGGCGCGGCCTGGCATGGGGCAAGCTGAAGTTGATGAGATGTGGTTAAAAGACGGGCGGGAAATTGTGCAAATGAACAATGTTGCGCATTTGAAGATGACCAACCTCCCCTACTCGACCATGCGTCCGCCCCTTACCAAGCGTCAACGCGAAGCCCTTGAATGGGTGGGTGATGGTAAAACGACCCAGGACATTGCTACAATTATGGGGTTAACYTCGGCAACGATAGAAAAGCACCTTAGGCTTGCGCGCGATTCTCTGGATGTTGAAACCACGGCTCAAGCGGTTCTGAAGGCATCATTTCAGAACCAGATATTTGTTCTAGAAGCCTGAAAATACAGAAGTAAATTCCTATCCTGGAAAAATGAACAAGCATATTTTTCTGTTTTTCGACTGTAAAACTTGCCCGCCAAAATCACATAAATTCCAGAAATCTTGGTTGAGGTACGGAAAACCATACTATCTTTACCTAAGGTTAACAGGCAATTTAAGCGTGTTCCGTGAGTGGTGGCATTTAGCCAAGGAACAGCGGGCTGGGACGGCTGATATTGCAGCAAGAACAGCCCGCAACCGGGAAACCGGAGTTGGGAAACCTGTGTACCTGTATTGGGTTTTGTCGGCTGAAAACGCGCATCATTCTCATCCCCAATTAGGGTGGTGCGCAAAAAGTTAACGGTGCAGCATGTTGGAGCTGCACCGTTTTCTATTGTGACGACGGAATGTGAGCAGATTAGCCCTGATTCATCTTTGCCACTTCGGCGGCAAAGTCGTCGGTTTTCTTTTCGATGCCTTCGCCGACGGCAAGGCGAACAAACCCCAGGATTTCAACGCCGGCTTCTTGCGCAGCCTGTGCGACGGTCTGATCCGGGTTGATTACGAATGCCTGCCCCAAAAGGGTGACTTCCGACAGGAATTTTTTCATCCGGCCAGCGATCATCTTTTCGATGACCTGCTCTGGTTTGCCAGATTCGCGGGCCTGTTCGGTCAGAACTGCCTTTTCGCGGGCAACCAGATCTGCATCCAGATCAGCTTCGGACAAGGATGCGGGGTTTGCCGCTGCGATGTGCATTGCAATCTGCTTGCCAATACCGTTGTCCGTACCTTTCAGGCCGACCAGAACGCCAATTTTYCCCATGTCATCGGCAACAGCATTGTGAACATAGGACGCAACCGTATCACCCTCAATCGAGGCCATCCGGCGAAGCGTCATATGCTCACCAATCTTGGCGATCGCATCCATCAGTTGGGTTTCCACCGGTTTGCCAGAAATTTCGGTGGCCTTAAGGGCTTCGATATTATCAACACCCATAGCGGCGGTGGCAAACGAGCCAACCATGCCCTGAAATTCAGCGTTCAGCGCAACAAAATCAGTTTCCGAGTTCACTTCAACTGCGACCCCCCTGCCCCCGTCTATAGCAATAGCGACCAGACCTTCAGCGGCTGTGCGGCCCGACTTTTTTGCAGCTTTTGCAAGGCCCTTGGTACGCAGCCAGTCTATGGCGGCTTCCATGTCACCATCGGTTTCKGTGAGTGCCTTTTTTGAATCCATCATGCCAGCGCCCGTAGAATCGCGCAGCTCTTTCACCATAGCGGCTGTGATTGCCATTTTGGTTCTCCTCAAATTTTCAGTTTAGTTCCGGGGCGAACAAATCGCACCCGGTCCATGAATGTTTGCGCCAGCTTATGCTTTTGCAGGGGTTTCTTCCGCCTTGGCGTCTTCTGCCTTGGTTTCTTCCGCTTTGGCGGCTTCAGCCTTTGGCTTGGTTTTCGCCTTTGCGTCATCTGCTTTTGCAGGTTTGGCCTTAGCTTTTGGTTTCGCTTTGGCTTCTTCCTTAGGCGCTTCCTCGGCTGCTGGTTTTTCCTCAACAGTTTCGGCAACGGCTTCTTCTACAACAGCTTCTTCAACCGGCGCGTCTTCTAATTCACCGAGATCGACGCCTGCCGCTCCTAGTTGTGCGGTCATACCGTCAAGGGCAGCGCGTGCGACCAGATCACAGTAAAATGTGATGGCGCGGGACGCATCGTCATTGCCGGGGATGATATAGTCGACATCATCTGGCGGGCAGTTGCTGTCCACCACCGCGATCACCGGAATACCCAGTTTTTTTGCTTCAGCAATCGCCAGATCTTCTTTGTTTACGTCAATCACAAAGATCAGGTCCGGACGGCCACCCATTTCACGGATGCCCCCAAGAGAAGCCTGCAATTTAGTTTGCTGGCGTTCCATGCCAAGGCGTTCTTTCTTGGTCATACCTTCAGCGCCGGCGCCCAGTTTTTCGTCAAGTTCCTTCAGGCGCTTGATTGATTTTGAAACGGTCTGCCAATTGGTCAGTGTTCCACCCAGCCAGCGGTGGTTCATATAGTATTGTGCGCTTTTTTCAGCCGCATCTGCGATAGGCTTTTGCGCCTGACGCTTAGTCCCAACGAATAGAATGCTGCCACCTTTGGCAACTGTGTCACGGATCACGGTCAATGCTGCATCGAGCATTGGAACGGTCTGTGTCAGGTCAAGAATGTGAATGCCGTTACGCGCGCCGTAGATATATTCGCCCATGCGGGGATTCCAGCGCTGCGTCTGGTGGCCAAAGTGAACGCCAGCCTCTAACAGCTGACGCAAAGTAAATTCAGGGATCGCCATGTCCAAGTTCCTTTTTTCCGGTTTCATGCCTTAGCGGGGTGAGAGGGCTGCTGCCCAACCGGCGGACCTTTATGGGATTTCTCCCCACATCGGCCCAAACCCCGCCTGCGGATTTAGAAGTGCTGCGCATATGCCAAGCCAGCTTGATACGCAAGACCAAATTGAACGCCTGCGGCGTACGTGATCAGCCCTTGCGGGCGATTTCGCTCCGCTCGGGGGATATTTAGGCGAAAAAGAAGATGTCGCCTGCGATTTGCGCCGATTTTTTCCAGGCATTTCAAATCCGGCAACATGTTATGCCGTGGTAAATTTGTTTGCCTGCAAGCCTTGCAGGCCGTGGTTCGCCCTGCCAGAACCAAACAATGAAAAATCCAKATATTCTTTGCATCGGTTCGGTGCTTTGGGACGTGATCGGGCGGTCTTCCAGCCATATGCGCGTGGGGTCCGATGTGCCYGGTCGCATYACCCGCCTGCCCGGYGGTGTGGCGATGAACATTGCSATGACRYTGSSSCGYTTTGRYATGACSCCGGYRWTKCTGACCRCMATYGGSMGYGAYCCMGAGGGSSASGARTTGATMKCTGCMTRWYKRCSWRKRKKKATYMTAACYKWWTMWRYTWWTYKMKCARMARWYYYRSCARCGKWWSGYKACATGGCGGTTGAAGGGGCGAAYGGGCTGATATCCGCGATTGCGGATGCGCATTCACTGGAAGCCGCCGGTGACAAGATACTGACGCCGCTGATCGACGGTACCTTGGGTGACAAAGACACCCCCTTTGCGGGTATCATCGCGCTGGACGGAAATCTGACGCTGGCGCTGTTGTCTGACATYGCCGTCAGCCCCTGTTTCAAAGAYGCMGATCTTAGGGTTGCCCCCGCCAGCCCMGGCAAGGCCGAACGRTTGCTGCCCCTGCTCGCCCATACCGGCACCACGCTTTATGTAAACCTTGAGGAAGCGGGTTTGCTTTGCCACCGTATTTTCAGTTCCTCTGCGGAGGGCGCCCAGGGGTTGCTGGATCGCGGCGCGCGGCGCGCACTGGTCACGGATGGCGGTAATTCTGCGTCGGACGGAAACGCAAGCGGCGTACTAACCGCCATACCCCCGGAAGTATTGGTGACGCGGGTAACCGGGGCTGGTGATACGTTCATGGCAGCCCATATCGCGGCGGAATGTGGCGGAACCGAACCAGAGACGGCGTTGGCAGCGGCGTTACAGGCCGCCGCGAATTATGTATCCGGAGACACCGCCCTATGATGCCGATGATATTCTCTGAAGAGGCAACCAAGGCACGTGCTTCAGGCACCCCGGTTGTGGCCCTTGAAAGCACGATAATCACCCATGGAATGCCGTATCCGCAAAATGTGGAAACCGCGCGACTGGTAGAAGCAGAAGTACGTAATGCCGGGGCAGTTCCCGCGACCATCGCGGTGATAGCAGGGCAGTTATGTATCGGACTAAGCGATCAGCAACTAGAAGAACTTGGTCAGGCCAGCGACGTGGCCAAACTTTCGCGCGGTGATTTTGCGGCTTGTATTGCGGCGGGRAAAACCGGTGCCACAACGGTTGCAGCTACGATGATTGCAGCACATCTGGCAGGSATCAAAGTGTTTGCRACCGGCGGTATCGGGGGGGTTCATCGGGGTGCGGAAAACAGTTTTGATGTATCCGCTGATCTGCGCGAATTGGCGCACACCCCGGTAACTGTTGTTGCGGCCGGGGCGAAAGCAATTCTTGATTTGCCCAAAACGCTGGAGGTTCTGGAAACCCTCGGCGTGCCGGTGATTGCGTATGGTCAGGATGAATTTCCGGCGTTCTGGTCGCGCTCATCCGGTATGCCCGCGCCAATTCGCATGGATAGCCCGGCCGAAATTGCGGCCGCACATCTGATGCGCGCTGCAATGGGGTTGCCGGGTGGGCAGTTARTCGCCAATCCAATCCCGTTGGACGCAGAAATTCCCGTGGCAACATTAGCCCCGGTAATTGAACAAGCACTGCGGGACGCAAACACGCAGGGTGTTTCCGCCAAAGATGTCACACCGTTTCTGTTGGACCGGATATATGAACTAACCGAAGGTGAATCGTTGGAAGCAAATATTGCGCTTGTACTGAATAACGCGCGGTTAGCGGCTTTGATTGCGCTTGAATTTGCCTCAGACTAGGCAAATTCCGYGCCGTGGATTGTACCGTRCCTTCTTTGAGCATAGATAACACGCTGACTGAACATTCGAAAAATCGTAAATGACCAAAGAACCAAAAGAAGAACGTAAACCCTGGCAGCGTCGTCGGCGCCTGCTTGTGCGTGTTCGTGCAAATTTTCTGACYGGRWTWGTCGTGTTGGTGCCCATTGCCCTGACGCTMTATCTGTTCTGGTCGTTTATTGGCTGGATYGACAGYTGGGTTTTGCCCTTTGTTCCCAATGCTTACCARCCGGAAGCGTTCTTTARGCGKGTRTTTGGCGAAGACACATCMRTYAAYATACGCGGCGTTGGAGTTGTATTCTTCTTCCTGTTCACAATTTTTGTTGGTTGGCTTGCCAAAGGATTTCTGGGCCGTTCATTGCTGGGCTGGGCTGAACGTCAAGTGGACCGGATGCCGGTGGTACGTTCGGTTTACAGTGGCCTGAAACAAATCGCCGAGACGGTATTTTCGCAAAAAGAGAACTCGTTTGAAAAGGCCTGTTTGGTGGAATATCCGCGTAAAGGTATTTGGGCGATTGCGTTCATATCCACCAACGCCAGGGGTGAAGTTAACAAAAAAATCCCGGAAGATGAGCAGATGGTTTCGGTATTCTTGCCGACGACGCCAAACCCGACATCTGGTTTTTTGCTGTTCGTTCCGAAGTCCGATSTGATYGAACTGGAAATGAARGTTGAAGATGCRGCGAAACTGGTGATCTCGGCCGGCCTTGTTTATCCAAATGGCGTAGACCCGACACAGCCTGTCGACAAAAAASCGRCAAAATAGCCGCWYATGTTTACGGCTGCTTCCACCGGATTTATCACTGCCTTTTCGCTAATCTTAGCCATCGGTGCGYAAAATGCCTTTGTGCTGCGACAGGGTTTGATGCGTGTCCATGTGTTTTGGCTCTGTCTGCTTTGTGCGGCCTCGGATGCAATCCTGATTGCGGCTGGGGTTGTTGGGTTTGGCGCGCTGGTTTCAGTTTACCCGACTTTTCCTGCCATCATGACCTGGGCCGGGGCCGCGTTTCTGTTGGTCTATGGGGCTATGAGATTTTGGGCGGCGTATCAGGGTGGTTACGAAATGGTTCTGGCTGGGAAATCCGCCGGTCTTTGGGCAACCTTGGCAACCGGGGCGGCGTTTACCTGGCTGAACCCACATGTCTACCTTGATACTCTTGGGTTGATCGGGGCGATATCCACCAAGTTCAGCGCGATRCCGGATAAATGGGCCTTTGGCATTGGTGCCACGTCGGCGTCTTTCGTATTTTTCTTTGGCCTTGGTTATGGTGCCAGACTGTTGGCCCCGTTCATGGGGTCTGCCCGGGCATGGCGCGCTCTTGATATTGGTATTGGAGCTACAATGTGGGTGYTGGCCGCCGGGTTGTTGCTGGCCTAAAGCGCGGTCCAGCCGCCATCAACGCTGATCGTGGTGCCGGTAATCTGGTCGGCGGCGCTTGAACACAGAAACGCGGTGGTTTCACCAATCTGTTTGGTTGTTGCGAATTCACGCGACGGTTGGCGCAGCAGCATGACCTCTTTGATAACCGTGTCGCGATCCATCCCGTGGGCCTTCATCTGGTCCGGTATCTGTGCCTCAACCAACGGTGTCAGCACATAACCCGGACAGATTGCATTGCAGGTGATCGGTTCCTGCGCGGTCTCAAGTGCGGTTGTTTTGCTAAGACCAACGATCCCGTGTTTTGCAGCGATATAGGCGGATTTATAGGGTGAGGCCGTCAGCCCATGGGCCGAGGCGATATTGACCACCCTGCCCCAGCCCGCGGCACGCATCATCGGCAGCGCGATGGCTGTAGTGTGAAACGCCGAGCTGAGATTKATCGCAATAATTGCGTCCCATTTTTCAGTTGGAAAATCTTCGATTGGTGCCACGAATTGAATGCCCGCGTTGTTCACCAGAATATCGCAGCGGCCAGCCTGTTCGATCAACCCGCGACATTCATTCGGCTTTGACATATCCGCCTGAATATAACGCGCATTTACGCTGTGTTCTTCGGCAATTCGTTTTGCCAGCGCGTGGTCTTCTTCGCGGTCGGTAAAAGAATTCAGCACCACATCGGCGCCCTGTCGCGCCAGTTCTTGTGCTACAYCCAGACCTATCCCGGAATTTGAACCGGTGATCACCGCAGACTTCCCCGAAAGTGACATGGTCTACCCCCAAAAATCTAATTAGAACTATTGCCCGGGAAACGGACAATAAATTTCACTGAAGTTCTAATTCATATTCCGGCAACAACAAGCGCATACGCCAAAAAAAACGCCCGCACGARGCGGGCGTTAAGTTGTTGAGGCAGGTTTCATACAGGCAAGAAACCTATCGAGCAGTGACACCTTTATACGCGAGCCTTCGCCAACGGCCAAGCTAAAAGTTTGATACTGTTCAATGACCTCGTTAGTCTTGGGCCAGCAAAACAACTGGGCAGAGAGATTGTTTCCAAAATGAGATCAGAGTTTTTCGCCTGCATTCGCAATACGATCATGGTTTTCGCCGTTCTTGGACTTTCAAATTCCGCCATCGCTGAACCCCGATACGCAATAGCTATGGCTGGTGACCCTGCCCTGCCACCCGATTTTGTGTCTCTTCCGTATGTGAACCCAGACGCCCCCAAAGGTGGGCGCATCGTGTTCGCCCAGCCCGGCGGCTTTGATTCGCTCAACCCTCACATCCTGAAGGGTCGTGCCCCTTACGCGATAAGGGCTCATGTATTTGAAGCACTTATGGGACGTTCTTATGATGAACCATTTACTCTTTATGGCCTGTTAGCCGAATCAATTGATACCGGTCCGAATCGCGAATGGGTGGAATTCACCCTGCGGCAAGAGGCGCGATTCTCTGACGGTAGTCCGGTGACAATAGAAGACGTCATGTGGTCGTTTGAGACCCTGGGCACCATTGGCCACCCCCGTTACAACAGCGCCTGGAAACAGGTGAAATTGATGGAGCAAACCGGACCGCGTTCGGTGCGCTTTACATTCAGTTCCGACAATCAGGAACTGGCGCTGTTGATGGGCCTGCGTCCGATTCTGAAAAAGGCGCAATGGGATGAGCGTGAATTTGAACAAAGCGGCATTGATCTGGTTCCGATTGGTTCCTCACCATATGTGATCGACAGCTTTGAACCCGGGCGCTACCTGTCGCTGAAACGCAACCCGGATTACTGGGGCAAGGATCTGCCATTTATGCGTGGGCAGGCTAATCTGGATGAACTGCGTTACGACTTTTATGGCGATGGCGACATCATCTTTGAAGCGTTCAAAGCAGGAGATGCAACCGCCTACCGCGAAGGAAATGCCGCGAAATGGGATAGTCAGTATGATTTCCCACGCGTGCAATCCGGTGACGTTGTAAAGTCGATTGTTCCGCACAAGCGCCCCTCTGGTATTCTGGGGTTTGTAATGAACACCCGTAATCCGATATTTCAGGATTGGCGGGTACGGGACGCAATGATCCAGGTGTTTAATTTTGAATTCATCAATGARACCATAACCGGYGGCASTCAGCGCCGGATCAAWAGTTTCTTTTCCAATTCGGTGCTCGGCATGTCGGATACAGCCGCAACCGGGCGAGTGCTGGAGCTGTTACAACCCTTTAAGGATGACCTGCTCCCCGGAACTATAGAAGGTTATTCCCCGCCAATCGGTGACGGAACYGAACGAAACCGTCCCGGTATCAAAAAGGCACTGGAACTGATGGAAAATGCCGGCTGGACCGTTCAGGACGGCGTGATGAAAAATGCGACGGGTGAGYCATTCACCTTTGAAATTGTGCTTAGTCAGGGGGCGAGCGAGACCCAACAGATCATTGATCTTTACGCCTCATCCCTTTCACGCATTGGCGTCACCCCAACCATAACTACAATCGACAGCGCGCAGTACCGTGAACGCACAAATGTCTATGATTTCGACATGGCCTATTACCGGCGCGGGCTGTCGCTGTCGCCGGGAACTGAACAGCGACTTTATTGGGGTGCAGAAGGCATCGAAAAGCCCGGCACCCGCAACTGGATGGGCATGAACTCCCCCGCGGCCGAAGCCATGATAGAAGAATTGCTGACCGCTGGTAGTCAGGATGATTTTCGCGCGGCMGCYAAGGCRCTGGACCGGGTGCTGACTGCTGGCCGCTATGTTATTCCGCTATGGTTTGCTGATTTTTCGCGCCTGGCCTACGTCAAGGAACTTCACTTTCCGGAACGTATCCCGATGTATGGTGACTGGATCGGTTTTCAGCCGAATACATGGTGGTGGGAAGAATGAGGAACTGACGCGCGTACTACAAGGAATACACGCGCCGGGGCCAACTTCAGCCTATCCCATAGCATTGAGGCGTCGCAGCAAGCTGGATGTATCCCATCTGGAGCCGCCAAGTTTCTGCACATCTTTGTAAAACTGATCGACCAGCGCTGTCACCGGCAGGCTGGCACCATTTTCGTTCGCGGTAGACAGACATATACCTAAATCCTTGCGCATCCAGTCCACAGCAAATCCATGTTCGAATTCGTCGTCCAACATGGTCTCAAAGCGGTTGGACATCTGCCAYGAYCCGGCWGCGCCCTGGCTGATTACTTCGACAACCGCGCGTCCGTCCAATCCSGCCTTTTCKGCGAAATGCAGAGATTCCGACAGGCCCTGAACCAGACCAGCAATAGCAATTTGGTTGCACATTTTGGTAAGCTGCCCTGCCCCGCTGTTCCCCAGCAAACGGCACATTTTGGAATAGACCGCCATGATCGGCTCGGCGCTCGCGTAGGCTGATTTGTCTCCTCCACACATAATGGAAAGAGCGCCATTTTCCGCACCCGCCTGTCCGCCTGAAACCGGTGCGTCCACAAACGAAATTTGTTTGCCTTTTGCAGTTTCAAACAACTCACGCGTAACGGCCGCTGAAACTGTGGTGTGGTCCACAAAGATCGAACCAGAGCCCATCCCCGCAAATGCYCCGTCTTTCCCCAGAGTTACACTGCGCAGGTCGTCGTCATTTCCGACACAGGCCATCACAAAATCTGCGCCTGCTGACGCAGCGCCAGGTGTTGCAGCCAGTGCGCCACCATGTTGATCAACCCATGCCTCTGCCTTGGCGGCTGTGCGATTATATACTGTAACACTATGCCCGGCCGCCTGAAGGTGTCCGGCCATCGGGTAGCCCATGACACCAAGACCTAAAAATGTAACATTCGCCATGACTTCACCTCTGTTTCTGTTTAGTTCATACGGCACGTTAGTAATGGCCTTTGGGCCACGGTCAACAGCAGGCAGACATGGCATTCCTTTTTCGATGGCTTTTAAGGGTATTCACCGGGCTTATGCTGGTGGTTTTTCTCGCACTTGGCGTCGTTTACTGGATGGCRTCGCGTTCGCTGCCGGACTACGATGCGACCCATCAGGTTTCGGGGCTGACCGGACCCGTTGAAATTGTGCGTGACCACGCAAATGTTCCGCATATTTTTGCACAAAATGACGGCGACGTTTTTTTTGGCCTTGGATTTGCCCATGCGCAGGACCGGCTTTGGCAAATGATGATGCTAAGGCGTACTGCGCAGGGCCGGCTTTCAGAGCTGTTTGGTGAGCGGACTGTAACCACTGATGAGCTGCTCAGACGTTTGGATATCTATGGTTTGTCGGTGCAATCAGTAGAGGCGCTGGACGCCCAGACGCTGGAGGCTCTGGAAAGCTATTCAGCCGGCGTGAATGCCTGGCTGGCGCAGGTAAATTCTGGCGCGCTTGGTCGGGGGTCGCCTGAGTTTTTCCTGTTCTCCAATGTGATCGCCCCCTGGCAACCCGCAGATTCGATTGCTGTTGGAAAGCTCATGGCCCTGCAACAGTCCGTGCAACTGGATGAAGAGGTGCTGTTGGCGCGTACGTCGTTGCTGCTATCACCGGAGCGGGTTTTGGACATAATCCCCGACGTTCCGGGTGGCGGTATTGCCGATYTGCCGGAATATTCRGGGATGTTTCCTGATGTTCCTGAATATGCAGCACTGCCGCCGCAAATCATCGACCCGTTGTCGCCGTTCAAACGCAGACCACKKRMGGGTKCWYSAWNTGYCTSGRSKKMTNCRCYRWCGYKKTYTSCTRMSKRCTNANYTTTRTYRRMGMMYKWKNCCGNNTSTGGKSWKCWSNCGYSMCGTCGATCTGGTATCTTGCACGTCTGGAACTAAGCACAGGCGGGGTGATTGGCGGGACTATACCGGGCATACCCACAGTCCTGGTCGGGCGATCAAACGATCTGGGCTGGGGATTAACCTCGGCTTACGTAGATGATCTGGATGTGTTTATTGAGAAACTGAACCCGGATAACCYGGATGAGGTTCTGACACCTGACGGTTTCAAGCCGATGCGAAGCCGTACATCTATTATCAACATCAAAGACGCGGCACCAAAGACCATCACCCTGCAATGGTCAGAAAATGGTCCGATCCTGCCCGCCAGCCATTACAAYCTGGGTACCATCACCCCGCCTGGCCATGTCGCCGCTGTTAGCTGGACAGTATTAGACAGTGCGGACACATCTGTGATGTGGGGCAACCGGATTATGCGTGCGAAAACGGTTGAAGAAGGTATCGCGGCAGGTGCTTTATTCAAGGCGCCGGCGCAGAATATGACGTTGGCGGACCGTACAACGATTGCGATGAAAACAATTGGGTCGATGCCACGCAGGAGCGCGCAACATCAGTCATTTGGTCGACTGCCCAGTCCCGGCTGGGTCGATGACAACCGTTGGCGGGGCAATCTGAATTACGCCGCAAACCCTGAGTTTATTTCACCMCCTGGGGGCATATTGGGGAAYACCAACAACAAAATGGTTGATCGCCCCTTTCCGCTGCATGTGTCATTTTCCTGGGGCGATACACAGCGTATCGAACGCTGGAAAAAACTGATGCAAAACCGCGAAGTGCATACCCGCGAAAGTTTTATCGAAGCTCAGCTTGATACGGTCAGTTTTACCGCCCGCAGTCTGTTGCCCCTGATCGCAGCCGATCTGTGGTTTACCGGCGAAGCCGCCCCCGCAGGTACACCTGAGCGCCAGCGTCAGCGCGCCCTTGCGTTACTGGCGGAATGGAATGGTGAAATGASCGAGCATTTGCCAGAACCATTGATATACGCCGCCTGGSTGCGGGCTTTGCAAAGCCGGTTAATTCAGGATGAACTGGGGCCATTGGCGCGGGAATTCAGCCATGTGGAGCCTGTATTTATCGAACGTGTTTACCGAGACATTGATGGCGCCGCGGTCTGGTGTGATGTGCTGCAATCAGCGCCCATAGAGAATTGTACTGACATTTCCCGYCAGGCCCTGGATGACGCTCTGGTCTGGATCGGTGAAAATTACGGCACCGCGCTGGAATCCCTAAGATGGGGGGATGCCCATATTGCGATCCATGAACATCCCGTGCTGGGGAAGTTACCCCTGTTGAAATACCTGGTAAATATCCGCCAATCCACCAGTGGTGGCGACAATACTTTGCAGCGGGGGCGTACCAGCGGCAGTGACCCTGAACCATTTTTGAATGTGCATGGCGCCGGGTATCGCGGGATATACGATTTTGCGGACCCGGACAGTTCGGTCTTCATTATTTCAACCGGACAATCCGGGCATTTTTTGTCACGCCATTATGATGATCTGGGAGARCTGTGGCGACGTGGTGAATATATCCCGATGTCGCTGGACCCGGAATTGGCGCGCGCGGCGTCTGTTGGGGTAACMATTCTGGAACCGGTGGCTACTGACTAGATTGAATGGGTGCCTGCGGCACATTTTTATAAGCCCTTCGGGCGATTTTTCGCTCCGCTTGGGGAGTATTTTTGAACAGAAGAAGAAAACAGGTGATCAGAGGCTGCGGAATTGTTTTTCCTGACGCGCCGTCCATTTGACCTGCAACAGGTAGCCGTCTTCATTTGGGGTTTCATTTTCGACCACACCTTGTTCGAAAAGCCACGCACGTTTGCGCCCTTGCGCGTAGGGCAAGGTCAGTTCGCGCTCAAACCTTTCATCGTCGAGGATGGCTGAAATTGCGGCCAGTAATTCTGGCAGGCCGACCCCGGTTTGTGCTGAGATTRCAAAATTGTCGTCAACGCGGTCGGCCTGGTTGTTAAGTGCTTCCTGCTCTTCGACACTTAGCAGATCTATCTTGTTCCAGACTTCAATCCTTTTTGCCAATTCATCTACACCAAGTGTAGCCAAAATGGTTTCGACATCCCTTGCCTGCTCGGCAGTCTCGGAATGACTGATGTCGCGGACATGGATGATCAGGTTAGCCGCCAGCACTTCTTCCAGTGTTGCGCGAAATGCTGCCACCAGTTCAGTCGGGAGTTCGGATATAAATCCAACGGTATCAGACAGGATTATTTTTTTGCCCGAGGGTAGTTCTAWCCCSCGCATGGTGGGATCAAGGGTCGCGAACAACATGTCTTGCGCCATGACGCTGGCCCCGGTCAGGCGATTGAACAGGGTGGATTTTCCGGCATTGGTATAGCCGACCAGCGCCACCACAGGGAACGGTATTTTAGCCCGCGCCGCGCGGTGCAATTCGCGGGTTTTCACCACTTTGCCTAATTGCCTGCGGATGCGGGTGATTGCATCATCTATGGCCCGGCGATCRGCTTCAATCTGGGTTTCCCCGGGGCCACCGACGAAACCCAAACCGCCACGCTGGCGCTCCAGGTGGGTCCACGCCCGCACCAATCGGGTTCGTTGATAACTGAGGGCGGCCAGTTCAACCTGTAACACACCTTCACGGGTCTGGGCGCGATCGGCAAAAATTTCCAGAATCAAGCCGGTTCTGTCCAACAGCTTGACGTCCCAGGCCTCTTCCAGGTTGCGTTGCTGTACAGGMGTAACCTGCCCGTCCACCAAAACCAGATCAATATCTTCTGCGGCGAATTTGGCCTTTAGATCAGCAACTTTGCCCTTGCCAAACAATAGCCCCGGCATRATTTTTGCTAGGCGTACAACATCGGATCCGACGACTTCCAGATTTGCCAGTGCCTCGGCCAAGGCAACGGCTTCTGCCAGCGAAGGTTCTGGTGCTCTTCGGCTACGGTTGTTTTTGATTTCCGGGTGTAACACCCACGCGCGCGTAACCTGCTTGTCGTCGTCGCCTTCAATCACGTGGCGTCTTCACCATCATAAAGGCTGATCGGCTGAGACGGCATGATTGTTGAAATCGCATGTTTATAGACCAGTTGCGATTGGCCGTCCCGGCGAAGCAGTACGCAGAAGTTATCAAACCAGGTTACGACGCCCTGTAGTTTGACACCATTAATTAAAAAAATTGTGACTGGAACCTTGGTTTTTCGGACGTGATTAAGRAATGCGTCTTGTARATTTTGTTTATCRCCAGCCATTTTTTTAATGCCTTTTATTGCGCGGTTTTATGCGTTCTGCCCCTCTGCGACAGGCCGTTTGTTAACAGTATTAACTATGGAGTGCGAGTCTCGGAGTTTCCAGCATTAAATTGGGCAACACCCGATCCCGGGTTGGCCTGTTGTCATGTTNNCNNGNNCNCNAGAATTCGGGGTTGAGCAAAGCAATAATCGCCAGTGTTTCCAATCGTCCCAAAACCATTGCAATGCCAAGAATATATTTTGCGGTATCGCTCAGTGTCACCAGGTCAATTGGTGTATCCATCGCCACATTGACCAGAGGGCCGGTGGTTGACAGAGAAGCGATTGCCAGTGTCATGGCAACATCAAAATCGATACCCGTCAAAGTAAAGGCTATCACCGTCACGGCCAGGCTCAGGGCGAACAACATAAAGAAAATCCAAGCGGCATAGGCCCCCTGACGGCGCAGAATACGTGCCGCAGAACCGGAACCGCCCACCGAAGAAGGATGTACCARCCGATCCATTTCGCGGGTTCCGTGCTTGTACAATGCGTAGACCCGCAACAGTTTCACACCACCRGCTGTGGTGGCAACGCCACCGCCAATCAGCGCCAGGCCCATCAGGATCATACCCGGAGTTGCGAGCCCTGACCAGTTTTGTGCCGTGGACCAGGCCGCGCTTTCAAAGCCTGTCGTGGTCAGGAATGACATTACGGTGAACACCGCACCCCAAAGAGCATTTGCACCCTGCCGGACAGCACCGATCTCATCCAGCTCATACGCTCCGAACCAGTGACGTACAAACAAAAGTGAAGGAACCAGAATTATGAAAACGGATGCCAGTCGAAATTCCGGGTCTGAAAACAGTCGAAAAAAACCGATACCAGACTGATCAGCAACATAAGCCTGTCGTGATATCGCAAATATCAATACCAGGAATATCGCCGCTTCACCGCCCAGACCAGAACCAGACCCCTGCAGCCCGCCAACCGGGGAAATACCACTGGTGGAAATGACGGACATGGCGTGGCACAGGGCAACGAATGGCCGGTCCCCCAGCACCAGCAAAGTGATCCAGAGAACCCAGGTTAACCCGGCATAGATCGGCAATAACCGTAGTGCAAAACGTTGCAACCTTAGWGAACCATCACTGGTCCAGGTGGTCTGGGCAAGCACGCTTGCACCGTAACCTGTGCGGGCGCTCGAAAGCACTTCGAAGCCGCCCAGGTTCATAGGTGCAAGTATTGCCACCGCCGCCACCAGCATAAGAAAACCGCCTAACCAGCCAACAATAGCACGCCACAAATGCACAGAATCGGGCAACCTTGTTGGATCACTGAACATGGTCAGCCCGGTYGTGGAAAAATCTGAAACCATTTCCAAATAGGCATTGAGGAAACTGGTATCCGTCACAGATATTCTGAACGGCACCGCCAGAAATAGCGGTAACACGGTAAATGCCGCCAATAGTGCAAACAGATAACTGCGCCCCTGGTTTTTGATAACCCGCCCGGATGTGGCGATGCCAATCAACGCAGTCAGGACCAGCATCAGGTTAGCTGACTGAAAAAACGCCCGCATGATTTCATATTCGCCAACCACCGCTGCATGGGCCGCGGGCAGATACATTGCCAGCGCCCCAATTCCCATAAGGATTACAAATAAAGGCAGGTTAAGCAGGCGCGCAAACATCAGAAGAAATCGATTGAGACCTGCAACAGTCGCTCAACTTCCGGAACATCTGCGGCCATTGAAAATATCGTGATAACGTCGCCCTCTTCGATGCGGGTGGACCCTGAGGGACGTACAACAATATCGCCCTTCAAAATAACCCCCACCAGAACACCTTCCGGGAAATCGATGTCGCGGATCGCGTGCCCGGCAATGGGCGATGTAGACAAAACCTGTGCTTCAATCACTTCGGCCTCGGCGTCGCCGATGGAATAGACCCCGCGCACCCGCCCATGGCGAATGTGCCTGAGGATAGAACTAACTGTAGTGGCCCGGGGGTTGATATAAGCGTCGATTCCCAACGTCCCCATCAACGCGACCAAAGACGGGTCGTTGATCAGGCAAATTGCCATTGTACAGCCGGCAGCCTTGGCGCGCACACAGGCAAGGATATTGGTTTTGTCGTCGTCCGTTACCGCCAGAATGGCGTCAGCCCGTTCAACGCCTGCTTCGGACAACAGATCGGCGTTCAACCCGTCGCCATTTAATACAATTGTCCGTTCCAGTGCGTCGGCTGCGATTTCGGCAACATCCCGGTCCAGTTCAATAACCTTAGCACGTACCCGTTCGGTGCGGTCTTCCAGCGCCTTTGCTACGCCCAGGCCGACATTTCCACCRCCAATKATTACSACCCGCTCTTGTTTGCGGACAGTTTTGCCAAATATTTCCAACGTGCGGTTAAGGTCTTCTGTGTGGCAAAATACATAGATCTGATCACCTGCAAACAGCTGATCACCGGCATTTGGCGCAAATAACCGCCCCTCACGGCGCACCCCGACTACCAGCGCGCGCAGGGTCGAAAACAGGTCGGTTAACTGGCGCAATGGCGTGCTGACAACCGGGCAGTCTTCGTCCAGTGCAATGCCGATTAACTGTGCTCGACCTTCCAGAAACGATTGTGTRTCAAAGGCTGAAGGTGCTGCCAAACGGCGCAGTGCGGCTTCGGCGACTTCCTTTTCCGGGCTGATAACCACGTCAATTGGCATGTGGTCGCGCCGGTAAAGGTCGGAATACATTTCCGTNAAATATGACTGACTGCGCAGCCGGGCGATTTTGCGTGGAATGCTGAAAACCGAGTGGGCAACCTGACAGGTTACCATATTTACCTCATCGGAATGGGTCGCAGCAATCACCATATCCGCGTCACGCGCACCGGCGCGGTCCAATACATCCGGATAGCTCGCAAATCCGGCAATGCCCTGTACATCCAGAGTGTCGGTTGCCCGCGCTACAAGTTCGGCATTTTTATCGACAACCGTGACGTCGTTTTTTTCGCCAGAAAGGTGGCGCGCGATTTGCCAGCCGACCTGACCGGCGCCGCAGATGATGACCTTCATCGCATCTTTCCTTTAACAATTYCGGGTTTTTGCATGGCAGATGCCGTTAAACCCGTCAATCTGCGCTTTCTTCTACAAAAGCCACGCGGCCACCAGCCCGGTTTGCTGTCACCACACCAAGGGACTTTAGTTTACGGTGAAGGGCGGAACGCTCCATCCCGACAAATGTTGCGGTTCGGCTGATGTTTCCGCCAAAACGGTTGATTTGCGTCAACAGGTATTCACGTTCAAACAATTCCCGCGCTTCACGAAGCGGTAAGGTCGCAAGAGAACCYGACAGCACTACCCGGCTGTTRTCATCTTCYGGCTCATCGCCTGCTGGCAATTCAGATGCGCTGATGGCGCCGCTGGATTCGCCCAGGATCAGAACCCGTTCGACAATATTCTTTAGCTGCCTGACATTTCCCGGCCAGTGCATTGTTTGCAACAGCGCRATGGCCTCTTCCGACAGGTCCCGAAGCGGCAGGCCCTGGGTTTTATTCAGGTTTTCGATGAAACTTCGCGCCAGGYCCGGGATATCTTCGCGGCGATCTTCCAGGGATGGAACATCTATCGGGACAACGTTCAGGCGGTGAAACAGCTCTTCACGAAAGCGCCCCAGTTTCATTTCTTCCTGCAGGTTTCTGTTGGTGCTGGATATTACCCGCATATCAACGCTGACTTCTTCAGTACCTCCCGACCKTTGAAACTGTTGATCTACCAACACCCTTAAAATCTTGGACTGGGTACCAATGGGCATGTCCGCGATTTCGTCAAAGTAAACGATGCCGCCGTTGGCCTGTTCCAACAGGCCGGGTTCAATTCCGCTCTCGCTGGATTCCACACCAAACAGAACCTCTTCCATTCGATCAGGCTCAATTGAGGCGGAGTTTACACAGATAAACGGACCATGTGCGCGATCTGAATTKGCATGGATATAACGCGCGGCCAGTTCTTTTCCRACCCCCGCCGGRCCGGTCAACATGACACGGCCATTCGAYTTGGTAACTTTATCCAGGTTACTTTTCAAGGTCTTAAAGGTCGAGCTTGAACCAATCATCTCGGCTGAAGTTACATCACTGCGCCGTAGCTCTACATTTTCGCGGCGCAGATCGGATGTTTCCATAGCGCGGCGAATGACCACCATTAGCTGATCAATATTAAACGGCTTTTCGATGAAATCGTAGGCCCCTTGCTTGATCGCAGCCACCGCAATTTCAATGTTACCGTGGCCAGATATGATAACTATCGGTATTTCCGGATTGTCCTGCTTAACCGTTTTCAGGATGTCGATGCCATCCATATCGCTGTCTTTCAGCCAGATATCCAGGATCATCAGCGCCGGTGGATCATTGGCCACCTGTGACATACATTCATCCGAATTTGCYGCCAGCCGTGTGGAATAACCTTCGTCTTTTAGAATATCCGAAATCAGTTCCCGGATATCKCGTTCATCATCTACGATTAGAATATCACCCATAACGACGTTTCCTCATTTTACAGGTTCATGCAGTTTTTTAGTAGGACGCAACACATGTGCGCGCCCGATTGGTAGTCGTATTTCAGCCTGCGCCCCTTTGTGGGCATTGGTTTGGTCAAAACATTCAGCATCGGTCAGGATCAGAGTGCCACCATGCTCATCTATAATTTTCTTCACWATTGGCAGCCCCAGCCCGGTACCGGCGGAACGGGTTGTCACGTATGGTTCGAACAGCCGCGCACGATCAGCGGGCAAGCCGATACCATTGTCAGATATGGTAATCAGAGCGCGGTTGTTATTCGCCTCTAACCGAATGCGAATTTCGGGTGTAAAAGGCAGCTCAACGGCCTTTTCCTGCCGTGTTTCAATRGCTTCCCCGGCGTTCTTAATCATGTTGGTCAGCGCCTGATTTATCATTGTGCTGTCAAGAAACGCCTCAATTTYATGGTTCGGCAGGTCAGCTACAATTGCCACATCAGGCTGACCGGTTTTCTGAAGCAACACAGCATCTGCCACCAGTTTAACCAGATCGTGTTTGCGGCGCTCGGGTTCCGGCATTCGTGCAAATTTTGAAAACTCATCAACTATGCGACGCAAGTCATTGGTCTGGCGAATAATTACATCTGCGAGCTGTTCCAAATCACCGCTTTTGTCCCCAACCAAGGGCGAAAATTTTCGTTTCAGTCGCTCTGCGGACAGTTGGATTGGCGTAAGGGGGTTCTTTATCTCGTGCGCAATGCGCCGGGCCACATCGCCCCAGGCCGCCATCCGCTGAGCRGATACCAGATCGGTCACATCATCGAAGGCTAAAACGTAGCCCTCTAACTGCCCTTTTGCGTTTCGCATCGTTGACATRCGCACCAGCAGGTTTTCTTGTTTTCCATGGCGTGTCATACGGATTTCTTTTTGTGCCATTTCATCGCCGGTGGCTTTGAGGCTGGTAAACAATGGCGTAAATTCGGCGGCGGCATCTGAAATATGGGTTTCCTGCGTCAGGTCTATTGGCAACTTCAATAAACGCTCGGCAGCGCGGTTAACGAATGTCACACGCCCTTCCCCATCCAGACCGATCACGCCCGCAGTAACCGAAGAAAGAACTGAATCGAACAAACGACGTCGGCCTTCAATCTGGCGATTTTTGTCCAGCAACGCCTTGCGCTGACCCTTCAATTGCCGTGTCATCTGATTGAACAGTCGTCCAAGCATTGCGATTTCGTCGTCGCCTTCTTCCTCAACCACCTGCACATCCAGATCACCATCACCAACCCGATGCGCCGCCCCTGCCAATCGCCCAATCGGGCGTGAAAGACGCTCKGCAAACCACATTCCCAGCCAGATCGCAGCCAGTATCAAGATTACCGCAAACCCAAGATATAAAAGACCGAACTCKAACAACAGGCGACCACGTTCGTTTTCCAACTGATTGTAAAGGTTGACGGTTTCCTGAGTCTCATCGAGAAGATTCAAAATCTGACCGTCAACATTTCTGGTGACATAAAGATAGCGGTCWACATAGKCGGACATGGCCACCAGTGCGCGAAACTCATTTATACCCCAGTCCTGGATAACAACTGTTTCGCCTTCTGCGGCGCGCGCCAGTTCATCGGCACTGGGTTTCTCATAATCAAACAGGTATGATCGTTCTCCGCGTGATCGGATGTTCCCTACGCCATCAATTACAAAGGCTTCACGCAGTCCACGCTGTACCTGCGACTGACCCTGGGTCAGGATTTGGCGGATATCGCTGTCAGAAGTAAATACCCTTGCCTGACGTGACGCATCCATGAAACGGGCCAATGCTTCGGCATCCAAAATCAGATCCAGCYGGTGTTCAGCCTCATAGGCCTGTGCGGCTGATTGCGAATTTTCAACCACCTGCTGGACCCGTGAAGAAAACCAGCCCTCCAGCCCGACATTCACGGTCAGGGTTGCGAACACAGCCACCAGAATTGTCGGGATCAGCGCCATCAAAGCAAATGCGCGTGTCAGGCGTAAGTGCAACCGCGACCCGGCTGATTTTGCCCGCCGCGCGGCGATCATCTGGGTTACACGTTGYAAAACCAGCATWGCCACCAGCAGGGCATATACCAGATCGGCAAGYAATATCAGRCGCAGGCGTGGGGAMKTTGTGCCCTCGCCAAATGGGCCMAGCACCAGAAAAGTTACAAAGGCAAGAATTGGGCCAATTACAAAAAGGCTAATGGAAGCGACGCTTTGAAAACGTCGCTGTCGCCTGAGCCGAGTCAGGCGATCCCATGTTCCCGCTCGGACTGGTGCCCGCACGATGTACCCTCACAAAATAGCCGCTCACGCAGCATTACCGCCATGGTGGTTCTGATCGACTGACGCCGATTTGCCACTCTATTGTTGCTCTTTTACATCAATTTRCGACGCCGTGTCACGCGGATATCCAGTTCAGTGATTTTTTTCCGCAGGGTATTTCGATTTATACCAAGTAAATCAGCACATTTCGCTTGATTTCCGCCGGTTGCATCCAATGCAATTTCGATCAGAGGCAGCTCCATTTCRCGTAAAATACGTGGGTAAAGCCCGGAAGGCGGCAACACGCCGCCATGCAGATCAAAATAGCGTTGCAGATGTTTTTCGACGCAGGAGGACAGGCGTTCACCYGCGCCYGCACCCAGTTCTGGCTCCARCGCGGGTTGCGTGCTCATTATCTGCTCTGTCTCAAGYTGAGTAATTTCTTCTTCCGACGATGTGACAACCAACCGCCGTACGGTATTTTCAAGCTGGCGTACATTTCCGGGCCAGGTAAACGTTCGWATTATGTCCAGCGCTGGCGGGGAAAACCTGCGTCGGGTCAGACCGTCACGTTGCGCRCGTACSAGAAAATGTTCCGCAAGCAGCGGWATATCTTCTACCCGGTCGCGCAGGGTTGGCACCTGGATCGTAACACCGCTAAGCCGGTAGAACAGGTCTTTACGAAAATCTCCGGCGTCCATCATTTGCACCAAATCAGTTTGACTGGTCGCCATTGCCCGCGGCGCGCTGTCGCTTAATCCRTCCAGCATCCGCACTACACGGGCTTGCGCCTCGAGGCTAAGATCACCGACTTCTTCAAACAAAAGAGAACTGTTACGCGCCTTCGCAAGCAGCATTGCCGGGCCGTCCATGGTTTCCAGATCACTTGCGCCTGCAACAACAAATGGCATCGCGCGACGGTCGGAAAAATCGTGAATTGCGCGCGCAATCAATGATTTACCGGTGCCGCTTTCGCCGGTGATCAATACTGGCAAGTCTGTATTCATCACCCGGGCCACCAAACGATACAGCGTCTGCATCACCGCTGTGCGGCCAACCAGCGGCAGATCATCCCCCTGCCCTGCCTCGCCGCCATTCCGGGAAACCGGGCGACGTTTTGCCGCCAGCGCGCGGGCAACCCGCTTCATCAGGTCCGGCAAATCGAAGGGTTTGGGCAGGTAATCATAAGCCTCGGCTTCGGCGGCCTGTATTGCTGTCATAATRTTGTTTTGCGCCGATATGACGATCACTGGCAGGTCGGGTCTTTTSGCSGCTATTTTCGGCAATGCCTCTAAKCCGTTGCCGTCCGGCATYACYACRTCCGAGATAACCAGATCACCTTTGCCCTCATCCACCCACCTGAGCAGTGTCACCAGGGATGACGTCGCATGAACYTTACACCCCGCCCGGGTCAGTGCCTGGGTCAGGACGGTTCTAATTGTGCGGTCATCATCTGCAATCAGCACGGTTCCGTCCATCAGGTGTCCTTACTATTATGATTGTGTGTCACGCCAATTGTTCCTTTGTCGCGATCGGCAGCGATACCCGAAATACAGTGCGTCCCGGCACCGATTCAACGGAAATCCAGCCGCCATGGTCAGTGATGATTTTGCTGACCAGCGCCAAGCCCAGCCCGGTGCCGTTATCGCGCCCAGATACGAAGGGTTCAAATATTTCGCCGGAAATTTCAGGGGGCAGGCCCGGCCCGTCATCAATGATTTCAACCTGTAACGGCAATGCACTGCCCGAACCATCCTGGCGGCGCAGGCGTAATCCCTGATCGTAGAAAGTACGTATGATCAATGATCCTCCGCCGGGCCGGGCGGCCTCCGCGGCGTTTCTAAGCAGGTTTTGAAACACCTGAATGATCTGGTCAGAATCTACATAGGTCGGCGGCAGTGAAGGGTCGAAATCTTCGGTGAACGCCATATTGGCACCAAAGCCCAAAACCGCAGATTTTCGGGCTCGATCCAGAATATCGTGTATGTTGACGGCCAGTTTTTTCGGCGGTCGCAGGTTTCCGAATTGCTCAACCTGATCCAACAGCGCTACAATACGCCGGCTTTCGGCGACAATTAAATCGGTTAGTTYCCGATCCTGCGCATTCAGCCCCATGGCCAGCAGTTGCGCTGCCCCGGTAATCCCTGCCAGCGGGTTCTTTATTTCATGGGCCAGCATTTCCGCCATGCCAATCGCTGATCTGGCTGAAGCTTTTACTTTGTGCGGTTGGCCAAGGCGATCTGATAAACGGCGCGGTTCCATAACCAATAACACGTTTCCGGTGTCGTCGATCACCGGCGCRATCTGAATGTTGCAGGCAACAGGCGCTGCATTGCCACCCGACACATCGACATTATTGATAAATACCGACGAATGATCGCCGCGGACCCGCGAAAATGCCTCTTCAAGTGGTGCGTCAATTGCCAGCCTGTCAAATACAGGTGTCCCGATCATGGCCTTCGCTGATATATTCAGGAACTGTTCGGCAGCGGTGTTGATATTGGTAATGATATTGTCACTACTCAAAAGAAAAGCGGGCACCGGTAGCGAATTCCACAGGGTTTCCGGCGATGTCTTCATGCCGCGATTTGCCAGTCTGTACCAAGCGCCTCGGGCAACCGCGCCAGCACTGATTTGGGATCACTTTCGGTCAATACAGCTTTACGCAAAGCAGCAGGAGTATGGACGCCATCCATATACCAGCCAAGGTGTTTGCGAATAACCCGGTTCCCAAGCTTCACCCCATAAAATTCAATCGCACAGTGGTAATGTTGCGCGACCATTTCTGCAAAYTCCGCRCCAACCGGAATTGTTGGCTTTGGCTGACCAAACAATTCGGCGGCWATTTCTGCCAGCAACCAGGGGCGCCCCTGAATGCCGCGCCCAACCATTACCCCATCAGCGCCAGATTGCCTGAGCGCGGTAAGCGCCGCTGCCGGGCCAGTAATRTCACCATTCGCAATCACCGGGATTTTTACGGCCGCYTTAACAGAAGCTATCGCACGCCAATCCGCCTGCCCCTTGTAAAACTGACACCGGGTTCGCCCGTGTACCGTGATCATGGCAATACCAGCATCTTGCGCGCGCTGCGCAAGGATCGCCGCGTKCAGATCGTTGTGGTCCCACCCCAGCCGGGTTTTTAAAGTTACCGGAATATCGACCGCACCTGCCACTGCTTCGATCAGTGTTAAAGCGTGGTCCAGATCTTTCATCAGGGCTGACCCGGAAAAGCCATTGGTAACTTTGCGTGCCGGGCAGCCCATATTGATATCGATCAATCGCGCGCCCTGTGCCTCTACCAGTCTTGCGGCCTCAGCCATCCAATGCGCTTCACGACCCGCCAACTGTACGGCGGTRTTTTCCACACCRAACCCYAATTCSGCCTTTTCGCGCACACCCGGTTTTGATTGAACCATTTCCTGRCTGGCAACCATTTCGCTTACAACCAGCCCGGCACCGAATCCCTGAACCAGATTGCGAAATGGTAAATCCGTGATCCCTGCCATTGGCGCTAGAAATACCGGCGGATCGAATTTCAATTTTGCCACTTGAATGGACAGTTGCCTAATCCTTAWGCAGAAGGCTTTGAACTAACGGAATAAACTGAATATAGCAATTCTGCGGCGGTTAATTGGGCTGATTATTGTCAACTGCCCAATAAATAAGCAARTATTTCGCCCCATTGCCACAACCTGTRYGGCCCCCTAGAACATGCTGACCAGAAAGGGCCAGATGATAACAGCCGCCATAATTGTAGCAGCAGGACGTGGAACCCGTGTTGGTGGCGACATGCCCAAGCAGTGGCGTATGTTAGGTGGACGKGTGGTTGCTGCGTGGACGCTGGATGCGTTTCGRAGTTCGAACGATATCACCCGGATAATATTGGTTTTGCACGCGGATGACATGGGACGGTCCACTGATTATGACTGCCATGAAGATGTGACGGTTGTCGCAGGTGGTGCAAACCGCGCKGAYTCTGTTCGYGCCGGATTGGAGGCTCTGGAAAACACAGACATAACCCATGTTCTGATCCACGACGTCGCCCGCCCATTGATTGATCATGGTTTGATCCGACGGGTTTGCGCAGMGCTTGAAACATCGAACGGTGCAGCACCCGCCATGCCGGTTACAGATGCTCTTTGGCAAAGTGACGGRSYGCWGGTYGCSGGYRTTCAGGATCGCGCGGGGCTTTTTGCGGCGCAGACTCCKCARGGGTTTTCATTCCCRAAGATATTAGCGGCACACCGGGCCTATGTAGGCGACGCCGCTGATGATGTGGAAATTGCCCGCGCCGCCGGGATTGATGTTGTGATCGTAAAGGGCGACGCACATAATATCAAAATCACCTATCAGGAAGATTTCGCGCGGGCGGAAATGTATATYGGGACAGATATGGACATACGTGTAGGCAACGGWTTTGATGTGCATCGCTTCGGCCCCGGAGATCATGTGACGCTGTGCGGTATCGCCATTCCCCATGGTCGCGGCCTACAGGGTCATTCGGATGCGGATGTTGCTATGCACGCGCTGACTGACGCGGTTTATGGCGCGCTCGCGGRYGGYGACATCGGCCAGCACTTTCCTCCGTCTGACCCACAGTGGAAAGGYGCCAACAGCCGGTTGTTTCTGGAACACGCAATGTCACGGGCAAAGGAACAGGGGTTTACAGTTTCCAACGCTGATATCACCCTGATTTGCGAGGAACCGAAAATAGGACCGCACGCGGCTGCTATGCGCGCTGAACTGGCACAAATTATGGGTAYCGAGGCCGGGCGYATCAGCGTCAAGGCRACCACATCCGAACGCCTTGGTTTCACTGGTCGCGGCGAAGGTATTGCCGCCAGTGCCACAGCCACCCTGGTAAAGGCATGAGCCGCTTTATTGCCACGGTATTCTATGTCGGTCTGTTGCGACCTGCCCCGGGCACCTGGGGTTCGGCTGCTGCGATACCTATAGCCTGGGTGATCCATTCGCTTTGGGGGTTCCCGGCCTTYGCCGYCGCCACAGTCGCGGTGTTTTTCATTGGCTGGTGGGCTACMGCAGAGGCGACCAAGGGCAAAGAAAACCACGATCCTTCCGAAATCGTAATCGAYGAAGTCGTCGGCATGTGGATCGCGCTTTGGCCCTTATCGGCCGGGTTGTGGTACGCGGGCGTTGACCCGTGGGTGTTCCCCTACCCCGGCTGGGTCGTCGGATTTCTGATGTTTCGCTTATTTGATATCTGGAAACCCGGCCCCGTGGGTTGGGCGGATCGGCGCAGTGATGCGTTCGGGGTWATGTTCGACGACGTCATTGCAGGGGTAATGGCAGCGAGCGTAGTGTTTTTAGCTGCCGCCTGGGCCCATTGGGGTGGCGTGATCTGGGAGTACCTGTCGTGGATCAATTGACGCTGGCAAACGACCTGCTGGCGTTGGCGCGTGATAAGGCTGCGCGCATAGYAACGGCAGAAAGCTGTACTGGTGGATTGCTGGCAGGCGCAATTACTGACCCCCCCGGTGCGTCAGATATATTTGAACGTGGTTTTGTCACTTATACCAATGTTTCCAAAACCGAGATGTTGGGTGTCAAATCAGGAACTCTGGACAAATTCGGCGCTGTTTCAGAACAGGTTGCTGCGGAAATGGCCCAAGGGGCATTGATCAATTCATCCGCCACCATTGCGCTTTCGGTTACCGGCATCGCCGGGCCGGGTGGATCAGATCACAAACCTGAAGGGCGGGTTTGCTTTGCATTGGCACAATCCGGCCAATCAGCCATTGCCAACACGGTGGAATTTGGTGCGATAGGGCGTTCAAACGTGCGCGACGCGTCTGTAGTTCATGGATTGCAAATGTTGATTTCAGCGCTGTCTTAGCCGCCGAGCGATTTCAAAAATTCAGCCATATCTGGTCCGGAATTGATCGATTCCCAGATCATCTTTGCACGATCTTTTCCCACCAGTGCCCGTGTTTTTGATTGTATTTTTTCTGTTCGTACAGCCAAACCAACAGGGTCCGCAAGATCGTACACCCCCCGAAGAATTACCCCGTCAATTGTTTCTATTTCAACCTTGGTCGCTGTCTCCTGGACGGAAGGATCAAACAACACGTTAACCCGATCACGCAATGCTATCAGTTCCTGGTCATTCGTATTTGCATCCGAAAAACTTTCCAGTTCAGCGGTATCAATGCCACTAAGAGCCAACGCAGCAGCCAGACGATAACTGAATTTTGCCTGTAATCCCGTAGTGGGGCTGGCGATATTGCAAACATTTTCCCACCTCGGRTGTGTGGTAACGGCTACCCGCCGCACGTCTTGCGGATTAACGGCATTACCAATCGAACCAAGCGCTTCCAGCATCGCGTGCAGCCCGTGACAACAGGCGTGGAACTTGTGGCTGACCGTCTCAAATAGCCAATCCTGCCCCATAGTATCAAACGCACCCAAATCCCCGGCCCCGTGGTGGGTCTCACCAAAATGATCCAACCCACCCGGATTTGAAACGAACCCGGCCTGCGCCAGCAACGCTGCCTCAACCCCGTTAGTTGCCGCAATCCCGGCATTCATCGGTTTGCCCATGGTGCCGAACTGCGATTTCAGACCAGAGGCACGGGTGGATACAAGCCCAAGTGCCTGCGCCATTGCGTTGGTGTTAAGCCCTAACAGCCGACCTGCCGCCAGCGTCGCGCCAAATGCCCCGGCGGTTGCTGTCTGGTGAAATCCGGCCTGATAATGTGAACGACCCAGCCAGATCCCCACCCGGATCGAAGCCTCAACCCCAATCAATGCCGCGTTAAGAAATTCCTGCCCGTCTGCGTCAGCARTCTGCGCCACAGCAAGCGCTGCTGGAATAACCGCGACCGACGGGTGACCGATATGGGCAAAATGCGTGTCGTCATAATCCAGTGCGTGGGAYGCGACGCCGTTGGCCAGTGCAGCTGCGCGCGCCGGAACGCGCGCCCCGGAACCAACCAGCGTTGCCTGACCAGTGCCGCCTTCGGCCAAAACCATGTCACGCACTATCCGCGCTGCCGGTTCATCTTGCCCTGCCAAAGCACAAGATGACCAGTCCAACAAGGACAGCCGCATCATTGATTGGGCAGAATCGGGTAATTCTGCTAGCTGTGAAAATTCACAAAGCTGGTCCMAAACATCCACTGCAATATCCCCCGTTAGCCGTAAAGTGCCGCTGCCCGGTCTTCGAAGGCGCGCACAATCCGGTGCATGGCCTGATCGAATACCACGCCGATTACCTTTTGCAGGATCGCATTGCGAAACTCAAAATCAACCGCGAAATCCAGTTCGCACCCGCTTTCGACATCCCGAAACGCCCATTGCGAGTGCATGTATTTGAATGGCCCATCCAGATATYTGGTGTCAATTTTCATCTCGTTCGGCCAAAGCACTACCCGGCTGCMAAACTTTTCCCGAAACACTTTGAACGAAATAACCAGATCAGCGTTCATCACCGTTGACGTCCCTTCGACGGTTGTTGAACGCACCCTCGCGGCAGCCGTCCAGGGCAGAAATTCCGGATAGCGGGGAACGTCGGCCACCAGATCATACATCTGCTGCGCTGTATAAGGCAGGGTGCGGGTTTCAGAATGTTTTGGCATGTGCTCATTTGGATGGTGACTTGTCCCTCTCATTTCGTAAACTGTGGCGAAAGATGCAAGGGGGATACATGCCGCACCGTCCATATGTGATAGATCAGATGATCTCRGCCAAAACCATCGCGGCGCGAATTGAAGATCTCGCGCGCGATATAGAAGAGGCCTATGCAGGTTGCGATAAGCTGATAGTGATCGGGCTGTTACGGGGATCATTCGTTTTCATTGCCGATCTTGTRCGYGAAATYGACATGAATATTGAGGTCGATTTCATCGAAGCAACGTCCTACGGCGATTCAATGGAAAGCAGCCGGGAAGTTCGCATTCTGAAAGATTTGCGCGGTAAAATCGGTGGCAAAAACGTGCTGCTGGTGGAAGACATCGTAGATACCGGTTTCACGCTGAAACACGTTGTGGCCCTGCTGGAAACCCGCAAACCTAAACGACTGGAAACTATTGCGCTGCTTGATAAACCCAGYCGGCGTGAAGTTGAYGTAAAAGCCACCTGGACCGGTTTTGAAATACCGGATGAATTYGTCGTCGGTTATGGTATTGATTTTGCGCAGAGAAACCGGAATCTCGCCTATATCGGCAAGGTCAGGTTTACCGGYAAAGAGGCGAAATAAGCGATGAATATGCGCCATTTTCTGCGCATGKCAAAATGGGCCCGCAATCCTCCGTCTGAAAAGCAGGTGAAACTNGTGCTCTTTGTTTTGGCAGTTAGTTTGTTGTTATTTGGGTATGAGAGGCTTTTTGGCTGGCCGGAGTGGCTGACATTGGAAAAGCCCCCCCGGCTGAAATTTGACCGCTAATWWTTANACAANRCCGWSMMTYAGGWWTTCCCWGCCARRCGSTTCGCAYCTTCCGAAAGWGCTGCAACCAACATYTGACGMACSGCTTTGATCCGTGGGACTTCAACCAAATCAACATGGCTGGCCACCCAGATGTCCACCGGCATATCKGGCAACGTGCCCGCAAGCCGTTCTAGTCTGGGGTCCGCATCKGCRATSACACAGGGCAATATYACTTTGCCTAACCCGGATGCCGCCATTTCYTTYARTGTRACRAAACTATCCGCCGACCCTGAAATACGTTCCCCCGGTACATTATCAGACATCCACAGGGCTACCTTGGTACGCGCCAGTGATCCGCCAAGTGCCARCCAGCGTTCAGACWTTGMCCCAACYGCGCGRTAAATATCAAAYCCMAGTTTCGCCGCAACGATCCCATGCAGATCATCGCCAAGCTTCAATGTAGGGCGCACGGTAATGTCAGCGTCAAGGCGCGACAAATCCAAATGTGCGTTGGTTGATAACAATTCAATGCGCAGTTCCTGCATCTGGTCCTGCCAGCGCCCGATAATCGGTGGCAGGATAATCTGACAAAAGCTATCGGTWGAYGTTACACGAACCAGYCCACGCACCGGGGCCTGCGCGCCCTGGATTATTCTTTGCACCGCCAAAACGGCYGTTTCYACTTCCCGCGCGGCATTGATAACTTGCAGGCGATCCCCCAGAACTTTGTATCCTTTGGCTGATTTATCAAAAATATCCGCCCCGGAATTTTCTTCAAACGCAGCGACATGGCGCARTACCGTTGCATGRTTYACGCCCAAATTTCGCGCCGCCTGGCTGACCGACCCGGCCTCGGCCACTGCCAGCACATATCGCAGGTGGTCCCAGTTTTCGTGGCTGTGCATTTTTAAACCATCTCACTGCATATTTTCCGACTACACATCTAATATCTCACAACTATGATGGGGCCCATACGATTTCGCGCAACATGGAGAATATTGATGATTAAAAAAATTACGATGGCAACGGCAGGTCTGGCGATTGCGACGACAGCRGTTTTTGCGGCCAGCCATGCAGGCGGACCGTTTGACGGCCAGATAACGGCGCGCCAGTCCCATATGAAACTATACGCCCATAATATTGGAATACTTGGCGGAATGGCGAAGGGCGCGATTGAGTATAACGCCGATACTGCCTCGGTTGCGGCGGCGAATCTTGCGTCAATGGCTTCGATGAGTCAGGCGACTTACTGGCCGCAAGGATCAGATTCTTTTGACAACGAAAATACCGGTGCACTGCCGGAAATTTGGGAAAACTTTCCGGATGTCGGGGCAAAAGGTAAGGCACTGGCCGATGCCACAGCAGCAATGAGCGCGGCCGCAGGAAACGGTTTGGCCGATTTGCAGGCGGCAATTGGTGCCGTTGGTGGTGCCTGTGGTGCCTGTCATAAGGTTTACCGCAAACCCCAATGAAGCGGCTGATATTAATTTTGGTGGCGCTGGTGATCGCTGGCGCCGCCGGACTGATTATTACAGCACCAAAACGTCTTGATGCGGATGCCCTTGCCGGGCTCGAGCCGGATATAAATGCCGGGGCAMTGGTGTTTCTGGCGGCGGGGTGTGCTTCGTGTCATTCCGCCCCGCAAGCCACTGGTGACGCCCGGTTYTTACTAACCGGTGGGCGGGCGTTTCCCAGTGATTTTGGCACGTTTTACGCCCCTAATATTTCCTCGGATCCGAATACAGGTATCGGCAGTTGGAGCGCACTTGATCTGGCCAACGCGATGCGCTTTGGCACCTCGCCCGATGGTCAGCACTATTTTCCGGTATTTCCCTATGGCACCTATAGCCGCACGAGCTTGCAGGATATTGTATCGCTCTACGCCTATTTGCGGACCCTGCCCCCGGATCAGACCACAAACAAACCCCATGATGTGGGTTTTCCATTCAACATCCGCGCCAGTCTGGGTGGCTGGAAAATATTTTTCTTCTCAAATAGTTGGGTGCTGAAAGATGCGCCAACACCTCAACTGGAACGGGGCCGCTATCTGGTCGAGGCCTTGGGCCACTGCACCGAATGCCACACCGCGCGAAATGCGCTAGGAGGGTTGAAAATATCCAAATGGCTGGGAGGCGCGCCGAACCCGACTGGCAAGGGCACAGTGCCCAATATCACGCCAGCCAAACTGGACTGGTCGGACGCTGATCTGGTGAACTATTTCAAGACCGGTTTCACCCCGGATTTCGACACTGCCGGCGGATTGATGGTTGAGGTGATTGAGAATCTGTCGGGTCTGCCAGATAGTGATTTGCAGGCCATTGTGGCATATCTGCGCGCAATCCCGGCGGTGGAGTAAAACTCTTCAAAAGAGTTTTCAGAAAAATCTTWTAAAGATTTTTGTTTTCCTACCCCTGCCCCAGCTTTTTCATCCGCGCCGCCCTTAGCTGTGCAAAGTCGTCACCTGCATGGTAGCTTGATCGTGTCAGTGGCGTCGCTGAAACCATACCAAAGCCCTTGCCATAGGCCGACTTTTCGTAGGCTTTGAATTCCTCGGGCGTCACGAACCGCATCACCGCGTGGTGCTTTGGTGTGGGTTGCAGGTATTGCCCGATGGTCAGAAAATCCACATCCGCCGCGCGCATGTCGTCCATCACTTGCAGCACACCCTGACGGTCTTCGCCAAGTCCAACCATAATGCCGGATTTGGTGAACATCGTCGGATCGATTTCCTTGACCCGTTGCAGCAGGCGTAAGGAATGGAAGTATCGCGCACCCGGTCGGACCTCTGGGTACAGRCCGGGRACGGTTTCCAGGTTGTGGTTGAACACATCGGGGCGCGCGGCAACCACGGTTTCTAGCRCSTCGGGGGCRCATTTCAGGAAATCGGGGGTCAGGATTTCGATGGTTGTATCCGGGGATTGCTGACGAATRGCGCGGATGGTCTGGGCGAAATGTTCCGCCCCGCCGTCGGTTAAATCATCGCGGTCCACCGAGGTAACAACCACATGTTTCAGGCCCAGTTTTTTCACCGCATCAGCCACCCGGCCCGGTTCAAACGCATCCAGCCCGTCCATCGGCTTACCGGTTGCAATGTTGCAGAACGAACAGGCGCGGGTGCAGACGTCGCCCATGATCATCATGGTGGCGTGGCCCTGTGACCAGCATTCCCCAACATTCGGGCAGCTTGCTTCCTGACAGACCGTTACCAGATTATGTGTCTTCAGAATATCRCGGGTTGCCTTGTAACCCGCTGAATTGGGGGCCTTTACCCGAATCCAGTCGGGTTTGCGTAGGGGGGCGTTGTCCGGGCGGTGTGCTTTTTCCGGGTGACGCTGTTTGGGATTGCTGAGATCGCGCAAGGTGTTTCCCCTGATTATTGTGACGTGCAGGGTATTCATAATCCGCGCCCAAGGCAATTCGCCATTGTGCAATGCTGCTCTGCCCGCAGAACATAMCAAAAGGGCGCGCCCTTTTGRTAACTTCGCGCCCTGTTGTTAGCTCAGATGGTATGCGTTGCAGTCTAGCCAATCATGCCGCCGCCTGCCCGGTCATAGTGTTGTTTCAGGCGTTGCAGGGCGATACGCAGCACCACCTWGCCAGAGCGCGCCGACCAACCCATGCGTTTTTCAGCGGCCTCCAGCCCTTCCAGAAAACAGCAAACCCGCAATGCTACATCCCCCAGACCCGGACCAAGATCGCGCAGCGCCTCGGATACCCGGTTGCGCGCGTCCAGAGGGCCGTTGTCAACATCAATGTCGGCATTTGGGGATTGCGCACCGCCGGTTAAAAACCGGTCCCAGTTTTGCATGATCTTTGGCCCCAGCTGGGCCAGTTCAAAATCTTCACGCAAGCGTTCCGCCGCATCAACCAGATCGGTGCTTAAAAATGGTYGACCGGATTTATCTTTGCGACGCGCCATCAATGTCACCGGGGATTCATTGAAATTGTAGCGGACACGTCGGGTAGTATTTGTGGCCGGGTCGGGTATATTCCGGCCTGCGTAAGTGCTTTGTTGATCGCCAAACCGGGCTGGTGCTTCGGCAAAACCAGTGCGCGTTGCGTCTTCGTCTGCAAGCAGACGTTTCAGGGCAGAACGTCCGGCACTGGTGATTTCATAGCGCGATATCCGGCCGGGTTTTGCGCAGCTTACCCAGTCTTTCAGCGCCATGGCCTGTGCGATGTGACGTTCCACCGAAGCAGTGCGACGAACTTTGCCGTCTTCGCTTTCGCGAACCACGACAGCCTTGTCCATATCCATTGCCACCGCCAGACAGGCTGAGGGCTCACTCAGCCGTCGTAAGATACGCCGTCCTTCGCGYTCAATCACTGCATCATCGGTAATATTCATAGTGCGCAGATGTTGTGTCATATGGGGGCAGTCCTTGGTTTGTTGGCGGGTGGATTTGCTCATTTSGAGTCTGCTCGCACCCAATCTTGCAAGGGCTTCATCCACCAGTGGATCGTCGCGGCGTGCCTCAATCTTGCGGACCTGGCGCAACACCGTTGAGGCATGGCAGCCAGAGCCCTTGGCCAGTTTGCGAATTGAAAGACCACTTTCAGTGTGTAGAATGTAGTTCTTTGCCGATTTAGGAACCCAGTTGGGCAGACTAACGGCAATTTTGTCTTGTGCAGCGCTCGTAAGCATCACAATCCCCCAGTTTATGTCCGGTTTAACCAGTNCCCCCTGTTAAGRGATACCTTGCCGGATCGTTAAAATTGGTTTGAAACCCGCCAGCAAACGAATACAATCTAAGATTGTAATTATTACCGGAGAGTTAATTTMTTATCGCTAGGGACAGATTGTTTCAAATTATTAAATAAACTTAATACCTACCGAACGCTGTATTCTCAAAACAGGCAACACCCGTATAGGTTGTGTTTAGTTGACCTGAGATTTAACATTTTGGGAAACAGAATATGAGCGATCTCTACAACGTCCTAAAGAACCTGCACCGCCCACGTCTGCTGATCCGGGCCGCGCGTTTTGGGCAGCAGGAATACAACCGTGACCGCGATCTGAAACGGGTGATGAAAACYGTAAATGTGCYGACACCCACGCGCGCTGTTAGCGGACTGATTGAGCAAGAAGCCGATCTGGAAGAAACACGTAAATCGGGCGACGCCACCTATAGTGTAACCCGCCATGTGGATGTTTTGATAGCCCTGATGGCCGAGGCGCGATTGCTGCCAAAGCCCGGTTGCAGCGTCTAAGACAGGCCGTTTTCAGACAAACGCGTCCGGAACACTGGATTTTTTGCGCGCTACGTAATCGTGCAGGGCTTCATTTATAGCCGGGTCAAGCGCTGGACGCTGATAATCTGCCAGCATCTTTTTTACCCGCACAGAGGCCAGTGTTTCTGTATCGCGTGCGCCCTCTTCTTCCCAGGTTTCATAGGGTTTGTAGTCCAGCACGTCCGAGCGCCAGAATGCGGTTTTGAAATTTTCCTGGGTATGGGCACAACCCAGATAGTGCCCGCCCGGGCCGACCTCACGTATGGCGTCCATCGCCTGACCGTTTTCAGACAGATCCACGCCCTGGGCCATATGGTGCAGGATGCCAAGYTGATCAGCGTCCATCACGAACTTTTCGTAGGAACTAACCAGCCCGCCCTCCAGCCAGCCACAGGCGTGCAGCATGAAATTCACCCCGGACAACAATGCCATGTTCAGCGAATTGGCGGTTTCATACCCCGCCTGCGCATCGGGTAGTTTTGAGCCACAAAATGACCCGCCAGAGCGGTAAGGCAAGCCAAGACGACGTGCCAGTTGTCCCGCACCATAAGTGATCTGAGAGGCTTCCGGTGTCCCAAAAGTCGGCGCGCCTGAATTCATATCAATCGACGTTACAAACGCTCCGAAAATTACCGGCGCCCCGGCGCGGATAAGCTGGGAATAGGCAACACCTGCCAGAACTTCGGCCAACACCTGCGCCAGCGTTCCTGCAACCGAAACCGGGGCCATGGCGCCGCCAACGATGAACGGTGAAATGATGCAGGCCTGATTGGCGCGCGCGTATACTTCCAGCGCGCCCATCATGATRCTGTCAAAYGTCAGCGGTGAATTGATGTTGATCAGGCTGGTCATCACGGTATTCTGGTCAACAAAWTCCGCGCCAAACAGGATTTTTGACATTTCAACCGAATCTACGGCCCGATCCGGTTCAGTGACCGAGCCCATATAGGGCTTATCCGACAGGGTCATATGTGCCAGCAACATATCCAGATGGCGTTTRTTCACCGCGACATCGGTGGGTTCACACACCGTTCCGCCAGAATGGTGAACCCATTTCGACATGTAGGTCAGTTTCACGAAATTCTGGAAATCTTCCATCGTCGCATAGCGCCGCCCGCCCTCTATATCGCGCACAAATGGCGGGCCATAGACCGGGGCCAGCACCAGATTACGCCCACCTATTTCCACGTTACGTTCCGGGTTGCGGGCGTGTTGGGTGATCATTGACGGGGCGGTCGAACACAGCTTTCGCGCCAGACCACGCGGGATATGCACCCGCTCGCCCTGAATATCGGCCCCGGCATTACGCCAAACCTCTAGTGCTGCCGGGTTGTCGACAAAATTCACGCCAATTTCTTCCAGAATGGTTTCGGCGTTGGCCTCGATTATTTCCAGGGCTTCTTCGTTCAGGATTTCGAAGTTGGGAATATTGCGCTCAATGTACTTGGCGGTTTCGATCCGAACGGCTGTGCGCTCTGCGCGACGCGCAGCACCACCACCACTACGTCCCCGCCTCGCTGTCCGAGCTTCAGTCATGTTCACGCCCCTAAATTATAGCATAATTCCAATGCCATGTTAGCTTAGCCCGAATTTATTTCGCAGGCGCATGCGATTTCCGGCTTCTCAGTATGAAAAACGACATGGACGTGACGGGTTCACGCAGTTGACCTTGGGCGCGCCCTTTGCCAGCATCGTGACATGGGCCACGTTTTGGACATCTGGCAATCAAACGCCACCGAAAACCGGGCGACGCCGATCCTGCCGGATGGGTGTCGTGATCTTATATGCCGAACCCGCCCCGGACTGGCGCCAGAATGGTTCATCAGCCCTTTGCAAACTGGCATCCAGATATCGCGCATACGCAAAGGCGAACAATTGGTCGGATTCCGCCTTTCACCAGGAACTTTCATTGACGGGTCTGACCTGCTGCGTGCAATTGGAAAACAGGACCCGGATCAGGAAAATACCCAGTCTTTATTGTTAGAAAACACCCGCCAATGCAATGATATCACCGCGATCCTTGCGCATCTGGAACGCGCCACCGGGAATGCAGGAATGGCGGCGCGTAGCCTTGGCATCCAGCCACGMCAAYTGCAYCGSMTRTTGASMAAAGCCACAGGYCAKGGCCCCGCGTTCTGGCTGCGCCTTGCCCGCGCGCGCCGCACCGCAAGGGCAATATTTTCCAATTCATCCCATGCAGATATAGCCCTCGAGCATGGCTATGCAGATCAATCCCACATGGTGCGCGATATGGTACAGTGGTTCGGCCACAGCCCTACAACAATGCCACAGGASGGCTCATTTATCGGRCAACTGACATCGGGCGGATTTGCCTGATACAGGCTGATTTTACCCAGCAATAGGTGTGCAGATTTCCACCAGAAATCCGTCGGGGTCGCTCACRTAGCAGATGGTCTGTCCCCATGGCATTTGCTTAGGTTCCTGCACTGACACAGCGCCGTTTTCCAGCGCGTGGGCAAAGGCCCCGCCCACATCGTCAACGGTAAACGCCAYCTCAAACACYGGMGCATTGGCATTGGCTTTGCCAGGCGCCTTTCCCATTTCCGCAATCATCCGGCGCGCTGCAAACGCAAGCGTAGTGGYACCGGTGGCCATCTCTCCGTAATCCCCTTCGGGTGTCAGAAGTTTCCGCTCTAAGCCGAAGGCCTGTTCATAAAAATCCAGTGTTGCGGCCACGTTTTCCACATAGGCRATTACATATCCAAGTTGCACTGGGACTGCTCCATTTTGGTTWAATCACCGCAGCTATAGCTGTGGGCAGCCGCTGGGTCTTGAAGATTTCGGACAAATGGCGCGWCCGRGYTYAGWAAATCTTRAARCWSGCGACAAATGGCAAATGATCGGAAACCTCATCCTTATACCGCTCGCGGCCCATATCCATGGTCCAGTGCATCGGAAACAGGCGCAGGCTGCCGCGGATGTAATCGCGCGCATAGGTGCGCGAAATGGCGAAACCGTCCAGCAGGTTGGCGCGGCCTTTTTCCAGAATATGYGAAAACCGGTCCTGCAAATCCCAGCATGAAACAAAATCCATCAGATCGTCACCGCCCAGATGGTGGAAATTACTGACATCCTGACCGGGGATCATGTTGAAATCCCCCATTAACAGAATGGTGCGCCGTTTCAGCCCGGCCGTGTTGCGCAGGGTTTCGATATGTTCGCCGATCACCTTGCACTGGCTGTCACGCAGTTTCTGTTCAGCCTTATCGCGCCCTGATTTCAGATGAACACCAATCAGGATCGCTTTGAATTTTCCAATTTTGACATCAACTTCGATCGCCATTCGTCCGTTGGAATAATCGCCGTTGGAATTGGCTATAAACCGTGGATTGGTGACTTCAACGCCATCCTTATGCAAAAACCCAATGTGCAATCCGCCCCCTTGAGGCAGGATCGTAGTGGAATAGTTGACGCCCAATTCTATCAGGCCGTCACGCAAATCGTTAATGTATGACGCCGGATTAACCTCAACCAAAGTCACCAGTTCGGCGTCTAAAAGTGCCAAGCCTTCAATTTGCTTTTCCAGACGTTCAGCAGGAATGCCACCGAAACCGGCGAGGTTCCAGACAGCGACGCGTGCCACCGAATGTTCAAATTTGTGCATAATCAGCTCCTACAATGAAATATTTCAAATATTCTGTCAGAATATCAGAAATCCGGAAAATATGAAAACATCTGCCCCTTGCCTCTGCCATTGGTGCCTTTTATTGGGCTGGTATGAACACAAAATCCCATGATCGTCTTTTAATCATCGATTTCGGCAGTCAGGTAACGCAGCTTATTGCGCGTCGCCTGCGAGAGCTGAATGTCTATTGTGAAATACATCCCTATCAGAAAGTCTCGGACGTTTTTCTGCAGGAATTCGCCCCGAAAGCGGTAATTCTGTCGGGCGGTCCGGCGTCGGTCTTTGACGAAGGCGCACCACGACCACCCGAGACAGTTTATGAACTGGATGTGCCTATACTGGGTATTTGTTATGGCCAGCAAGTTATGATGGAAATGCTGGGCGGCAAGGTTGAACGCGGTCASGGCACGGCTGAATTTGGCCGGGCTTATGTTGCACCGACAGATCACCACCTAAAGCTGTTGGACGGCTGGTTTGCCAGTGATGACGACCGCGAGCAGGTCTGGATGAGCCACGGCGACCATGTTTCCAGCATTGCGCCGGGGTTTGAAGTTTACGGCACCTCGCCCAATGCGCCTTTTGCGATCACCGCTGACCTCACACGCAATTTTTATGCGGTGCAGTTCCACCCGGAAGTTCACCACACGCCAAATGGCGCGAAGCTGTATGAGAATTTCATCCGGCTGGCGGGTTTCACTGGCGACTGGACCATGGGTGCGTACCACGAAGAAGCGATCCGTAAAATCCGCGATACAGTCGGCGATGCCAAGGTAATTTGCGGGCTGTCCGGCGGCGTCGATAGTTCCGTCGCGGCTGTTTTGATCCATGAAGCAATCGGAGATCAGCTGACATGCGTCTTCGTTGACCACGGCCTTTTGCGCGAAAACGAAGCCSAGGATGTGGTGGAAATGTTTCGTGATCACTACAACATGCCGCTGATCCACGCCGATGAGCGCGAGCTGTTCTTGGGCGCGCTGGACGGGCAATCCGACCCGGAAACCAAACGCAAGATCATTGGTAAGCTGTTTATCGATGTGTTTGACAAACATGCAAAATCCGTGGGCGGGGCCAAGTTTCTGGCGCAAGGCACGCTGTACCCCGATGTGATCGAAAGTGTTAGTTTTTCCGGCGGTCCCTCCGTCACCATCAAAAGCCACCACAATGTCGGCGGTTTACCGGAAAAGATGGGCATGAAACTGGTCGAACCCCTGCGGGAACTGTTCAAGGATGAGGTCCGCGCCCTGGGTCGTGAACTTGGCCTGCCAGACAGTTTCATCGGCCGYCACCCCTTCCCCGGTCCAGGTCTGGCGATCCGTTGCCCAGGTGAAATTACCCGCGAAAAGCTGGAAATCCTACGCCGGGCAGATGCGGTATATATTGACCAGATCCGCAAACATGGGTTGTACGATGAAATCTGGCAGGCGTTTGTCGCTATCCTGCCGGTGCGTACCGTGGGTGTAATGGGCGATGCGCGGACCTATGATTTTGCCTGTGCCCTGCGCGCTGTCACGTCGGTTGACGGTATGACAGCGGATTATTATCCGTTCAGCCATGAATTTTTGGGGGAAACTGCCACCCGGATCATCAATGAGGTCAAGGGCATCAACCGGGTCACATACGATATAACTTCKAAACCGCCCGGAACGATTGAATGGGAATAGCACCTTACCATCAACGACAGGGGCGGTATTAGGCAATGTTGGTTTCAACCAGCCATAATTTTGTCTTTATACATATCGCAAAAAATGGCGGCACCACGATGGCCGCGTTTTTACGACCCTATGCTGTCAAAACGCCCAAGCGCACAATCTGGACAGATGCGGTTGCTGCCATCCCGTTTCGTCAGGCCCCGGAAAAAATTTCCTATCCCCCGCATAATAACGCCAGATGGGCGCGAAGAAAGTTGGGGGCTGAGTTTTTCGATAATGCTTTTACATTTGCATTTACCCGCAACCCCTATGACCGCGCGGTGTCACGGTACGAATTTGTCAAACAAAACCCGTTGCACCACAGTCACAAAAAAATTGTGAACCTGTCCTTTGCTGATTTTGTGACCGACGAGATAAAGCGAAACTTCTTTAGCTCGCGCACGCAGCTTTCGGAAGTCTCTGACCGGCAGGGAAATATTATAGTCACCAAAACCTATAAACTGGAAGAATTCTCCGACGCCCTAATCGATATTTGCGAACGGATAAATGTGCCCGTTCCCGAACATCTCGAATTGCGAAATTCATCGGTTCGCAAAGATTACCGAGAGTATTTTACACCCGAAATCAAAGCAACTTTTGACAAGATTTATCATAAAGATCTGGAATATTTTGAATACGAGTACTGACCATCTTGCCACTTGGGCGCGTAGTCCTATGGTGCGTCTGATAATTCCAAATGGATTAACCAATATGTCTAAGAACCTCATTGTCTCCGGCACAATCACCTGTACCCCGCAAGAGCTGGCTACGTTCAGCGAAGTCGTCAGCGAGCATATCAAACTTACCCGCGCAGAGCCSGGTTGTATTGAGTTTGACATCAGACAGGATACCCCCGGTTCCTGCACATTTCTGATCGCCGAGCGTTTCACTGACCGAGCCGCGTTTGAAAGCCACACCGCTAGAACACGCGCCTCGGACTGGTGGGGAAAGACCCAGCATATTCCGCGCGACATCAACATCACCGAGGAATGACAAGCACCCAGTCCCAACCGCTAAGGGCCGCGCTGTGGATGATCGGCGCGATTGTGTCGTTTACCTCCATGGCTGTGGCCGGGCGTTCACTGGCGAGCGAGCTGGATACGTTTGAAATCATGCTCTACCGCTCTTTGATTGGTGTGGGGATCGTATTGATCGCGGGCGGTATCGCAGGCTCGCTTGGCCAGATCAATCGAACCAGTTTCGGTCTGCATCTGGTGCGCAATGTCAGCCATTTCATCGGCCAGAACCTGTGGTTCTTTGCGTTGACTGTTATTCCGCTGGCGCAGGTTTTTGCGTTGGAATTTACGTCRCCGATWTGGGCGATATTTCTGGCGGTGATCGTGCTGGGGGAAAAACTGACGAAAACCCGCCTGCTGACGGCGGCGCTTGGGTTCGTTGGCATCCTGATCATCACCCGACCGTGGGCCACCAGCCTAAGCCCAGGTGTGATTGCCGCTGCTTTGGCGGCCACCGGCTTTGCCGGGTCTGCTGTTTTCACCCGCCTGCTGACCCGTACCCAAACTATAACCTGTATCTTGTTTTGGTTAACGGCAATGCAGTTCGTTTTTGGTTTGGTAACAGCCGGGTACGACGGCGATATCGCAGTGCCTTCAAGCGGCAATATTCCATGGATCATACTGATATCTGTCGCCGGGCTGGTGGCACATTTCAGCCTGACCAAAGCCCTGTCGCTGGCCCCTGCCGCCATTGTTATGCCGGTTGATTTTACCCGACTGCCGGTGATCGTGATTGTGGGTATTTTGCTGTATAATGAGCCGTTGGAATCTGTTGTCATTATTGGGGCAATCATCATATTCGCGGCKAATTATTTGAATATTCTGGCTGAAACCCGCAGAAACCGCGCTTGAATCGCCACGATTCTCGTTTTTTCAAGCCTATATCCGTCTTGACGTTACGTTAACATTGGCCCGAACAATGGTTCTTTGTTAGCCTGCGTGCAGAAAATGAAACCAATGGGGACTGTAACATGAAAAGTATTTTGGTATCCGCATCAATCCTTGCCGTAAGCGCGTCAGGTGCATTGGCAGGCGGTATCGAACGTTCGGGGCAAAGTATCGGCATAATCTTTGAAGAAGGCGGTTTTGTAGAGCTGTCTTTTGGGTCGGTGATGCCGAATGTCAGTGGGTCATTAGGCGGTGGTGCGGTTCCGTCAGGCAATATGGCTGCTGATTACCTATCGCTTGGTTTAGGCGTAAAACAGGACATCAACGACAAACTCAGCTTTGCTTTGATTTTGGACCAACCATACGGAGCGAATGTCAGCTATCCTGGCACTTTTGGTGTCGACCCCTATCCGTTTGCCGGCACAACGGCAGAGATCAAATCTACGGCTATTACAGCAGTTGGAAAATATAAAGTCGGTGAACGCACAAGCGTAATTGCGGGTTTGCGCTATCAGACAATGTCTGGTGTTGCATCAATTCCGCTTGTCGGAGGTTACACACTTGATGTTACTGGATCCGGTGGATTTGGATATGTCGTTGGTGCTGCCTACGAAATTCCTGACATCGCCCTGCGGGTCGCTGTTACATACAACTCCGAAATTACACACAATATGACTGGTACAGAATTTGGTGCGCTGGCATCCGATTTTGATATTGTAACGCCAAAATCTTTTAACATCGATTTTCAGTCGGGTGTAGCTGCTGATACGCTGGTCTTTGGTTCAATCCGCTGGGTTGAATGGTCGCAATTTGATATTTCGCCAACCAACTATCCGCTTAACCCTCTGGTATCCTACGCGGAAGACAGAACAACTTATACACTTGGAGTTGGGCGCAAGTTTTCTGAAAAATTCTCGGGTTCGGTCGCTCTGGGGTATGAAGCAACTGCCGGAGGAATATCATCCAATCTTGGACCTACGGACGGCTTCTTTAGTGTCCAGTTGGGCGGTAAATACTCGATGAACGACATGACAATATCCGGCGGTGTTCGTTACATTATGATTGGTGACGCAACCACTTCTATCGGCGCTGACTTCGCTGATAACTCAGCCATTGGTATCGGCGTTAAGGTTGGCTACAGTTTCTAAAACAACCTAACATTTAGATCATAAGGCCCTGCTATCCAGCGGGGTCTTTTTTTGTAGCAAGTTCCGGGTCGCCTTTGCACAACCCAACTGCTAGCCCTTTGCTATGACACAACAAATTACCATTTCCGCGCGCGCCTGGGCTGAACTTTCATTGCTGTCCCTGATATGGGGTGGCGTGTTCCTGGCCGTCAGCCTTGCCCTGCGGGATGTCGGCGTATTTACCCTTGTTGCCTTTCGTGTCGGTGGCGGTGCGCTGGTGCTTTGGGCCTATATTCTGTTGCGCAGATTTCCCATTCCAAAGTCAGCTAAAACATGGGGCGCTTTTCTGGTGATGGGTTTGTTGAACAATGTCCTGCCATTTTCATTGATTGCATGGGGGCAGTTGCGTATCGACATYGGGTTGTCTTCGATCCTGAATGGTTCCACCGCWATATTCGGCATWCTGGTTGCGGCCATTGTTTTTGCGGACGAACGCCTGACCGGCAAGAAACTAATTGGCGTGATGCTTGGATTTCTGGGCGTCGGCATAGCGCTTGGGRTATCTGCATTGAAGGGCTTTGATCTGGCGTCACTGGCGCAATTGGCAATTCTCGCCGCGTCWCTATCCTATGCTTTTGCCGGGGTTTGGGCGCGCACCCATTTCAAAGACCTGCACCCCGAAGTTGCGGCGACGGGCATGGTCAGCTCGTCCAGTATTTTCATGATTGCGATCGCCCTGAAATACGATGGGATTCCAACCATGGATTACAGCCTGACAACATGGTTTGCGCTGGCCTATATGTCAGTGCTGGCAACGGCTTTGGCTTACCTGYTGTATTACCGTGTTCTGGCAYTTGCCGGTGCCGGAAACCTGTTGCTGGTGACYCTGCTGATCCCACCCTTTGCCGTTYTGTTGGGCGCGTTGGTATTAGGGGAAACCCTGGAACCCCGCGCCTTCGCCGGATTCACCCTGTTGGCGGCAGGCATGCTGATACTGGATGGCAGGRTGTTGCGAATTTTCAAACGCAATTAGCCACAAAAATTCCGCTACCAAGMAGACGTGCAAACCGTTAGCTTGTTTCAGGGAAATTCGGGACACCTACATGATATATAATTCCGCCAGGGACTGGCAAAATGATCCGCACAAAAAGGTGCTGCTTTTTGGTATGTCCGGTCTTGGGAAGACACATGTTTCCAATATGTTGCGYGCTACGGGGCATTGGTTTCAYTATTCAATCGATTACCGCATCGGTACCCGGTATATGGGCGAATTCATACTGGATAACATCAAACGCGAAGCGATGAAGAACCCGTTCCTGCGCGATCTGCTGCGCTCTGACTCAATCAATATTGGATCAAACATCAGCTTTGATAATCTGGCCCCCCTCGCCACCTATCTGGGTAAGCCGGGTGATCCGGCGAAGGGTGGCATCGAGATATCCGAATACATGCGCCGCCAAGGCCAGCATCACCGGGCCGAGGCAGCGGCCCTGTTGGACACCGAATATTTCATTGAACGGGGCCACGACTTGTATGGCTACGATCATTTCATCTGCGACACTGGCGGGTCAATTTGTGAAATTGTGGATCCCAAAGACCCGAATGATCCGGTATTGAAATCTCTGAGTGATAATCTGCTGATGGTTTGGATTGAAGGCTCGGAGGCCCATGGTAACAGCCTGATAAAGCGCTTTGAYGCCGATCCAAAACCAATGTGTTACCAAAGAGATTTTATGACGCGGGCTTGGGACAATTACCTCTATAATAACAACAAGAAGGCCGGTGAAGTTAATCCTGATGAATTTGTCAGACAAGCCTACGCACAGGCAATGGAATACCGCCAGCCGATCTATGCGCTGATGGCAAAAAACTGGGGTGTTAAAGTGTCTGCTGATGATATTGCAAAGGCAACAACTGCACCGGAATTCGAAGCGTTGATCGCCCATGCCCTTGAGAACAAGCCCAGCTAAGCCTATTTCAAACCTCTGACAATCAATCGAGCGCACCCATGCCCATAACCCTGCCCAAAGACTTGCCCGCCTTCGATGTGCTTCGCTCTGAAGGCGTTAATGTTATGTCCGATAAACGCGCGGCGCGTCAGGATATTCGCCCGCTACATTTTGGGCTGTTGAACCTGATGCCGAAGAAAATTCAGACCGAAACCCAGTTTTCCCGCCTTATCGGTGCGACGCCTTTGCAGATCGATCTGACCCTGATCCGGATGAGCGACCATAAGGCAAAAACCACCGCGGCTGAGCATATGGATGAGTTCTATCGCCCGTTTAGCGAGATACGTGACCAGAAATTTGACGGGTTGGTGATTACCGGCGCGCCAATTGAACATCTGCCGTTTCAGGATGTCRCATATTGGGATGAACTGACGGAAGTGTTYGACTGGACCCAAAGCCACGTTCATTCGACCTTTGGTGTCTGCTGGGGCGGGATGGCGATGATCAACCATTTTCACGGCGCGCAGAAATATGATCTGGACCACAAAGCGTTTGGTTGTTTCCGGCATAACAACATGGCGCCCAGCTCACCCTATTTACGTGGGTTTTCAGACGATTTCGTCATACCGGTYAGCCGATGGACGGAAATGCGCGCCAGYGAGATGGATGCGGCGGATGGTCTGCGGACCTTGCTTGGATCAGATGAAGTYGGCCCCTGTCTGGTGGAGGATGCAAGTCACCGTGCTCTCTATATTTTCAATCACTTTGAGTATGACAGTGGTTCGCTAAAGGAAGAATATGACCGTGATATCGCCGCCGGGACAAAGATCAATGTGCCGATAAACTACTACCCTGATGATGATCCTGAACAGCCGCCGCAAAACCGGTGGCGCAGCCATGCACATCTGCTCTATGGCAACTGGATCAATGAGATATATCAATCAACACCGTTTGATATGGCGAATATTGGTCAGCGGGCGGCTCGATTGCAGGTTAAATAGAAATTGACCATACTGCTCAGACACTTGGCAGAGGAATGACAATGACCCTACCCTTTGACGGCGCGATCAGTTCCTTCTTCGAAGATGAGGCCCCCAAGGGGGTTCGCAATGCAATCCGTGAGGGTGGAAARAAGGATATTCTTTCCGACAGTTATCCCTATTCAAAGCGCATGGATAAGGACGAATACGAAGAAAAAATATCGGACTTGCAACTAGAACTGGTCAAACTACAGGCCGATGTAAAGAAGACCGGCAAGCGTGTAGTGGTTGTATTTGAGGGCCGTGATGCCGCCGGAAAAGGTGGTACTATCAAGCGGATACGGGAAAACCTTAATCCACGGGTCGCGCGTGTTGTTGCCCTATCAAAACCAACCGATCGTGAACAGGGTGAATGGTATTTCCAACGCTATATAAACCACCTGCCCTCGGCCGGGGAAATCGTGTTGTTTGACCGCAGTTGGTACAATCGCGGTGTGGTGGAAAAGGTGTTTGGCTTTTGCACCGACAAGCAGCGTGAGGCGTTTTTTCGCCAGCTTCCMGARTTCGAAGACATGCTGGTGGATGAAGGTATYCACTTTGTAAAGCTGTGGCTGAATGTTGGACGCGCCGAACAGTTACGCCGCTTTCTATCGCGTGAAAAAGACCCGCTAAAGCAATGGAAACTAAGCTGGATTGACGTTGAAGGTTTGAAGAAATGGGATGCTTATTCCAGCGCCATCTTTGAAACCTTTGACAAGACCCACAACAAAATTGCCCCCTGGACCATTGTTCGATCCGACGACAAAAACCGCGCCCGAATAGCTGCGATCCAGGCCGTGCTGTGCGACATCGACTACGCCGGCAAAAACAAGAAAATCGCCTGCAGGCCGGATGTAAAAATATGTGGAGGCCCCGACATCTGGGATGGCTAAACGCGGGTATCATCACGGCAATCTGCGCCAGGCACTGGTTGAAGCCGCCCTGCAGCTGATCGAAGCCAAGGGTCCAACCGGGTTTACCCTGTCGGAAGCCGCCAAAACGGCTGGCGTCACCCCGGCTGCAGTGTACCGGCATTTTGAGGGCCGCGAAGACCTGATCGCAGAGGCCGCGCGTCAGGGCTATGAGGTGTTCGCCGATCTGATGGAATACGCATTCGCCAAGGGCCAGCCTTCGGCACTGGCGTCATTTGAGGCCACGGGGCGGGCTTACCTGGCATTTGCCCGCAAGTACCCCGGACATTACGTGGCGATGTTTGAAAGCGGCATTTCGATCAACCGCAGACCTGAACTGGCACAGGTGGCCGGACGCGCCATGGGGGTGCTGGAAATGGCGGCGGCCGAACTGTCCAAGCATATTGATCCGGCCCACAGACCACCTGCTCAAATGGTCTCCGCCCATATCTGGGCCATGTGTCACGGGGTGGTAGAGCTTTTCGCCCGGGGTTCGCCGGGCACAAAATCACCGTTTCCGCCAGAAGATTTGTTAGAAACCGGCATCGGGATTTATCTGCGTGGGTTGGGGCTAATTCCGCCTGATCGCTAGATGGCCTGTTAATCTACATCCGCGTCATTGGGCGGAAATACATCAATCGAATCAGGTAGATATAGTTTTGGCGCAAATGCCCATCAGACCAGTTATTAGCATAACCAACGATCCGCAACACAGCCAGGCAAATCCCCAACGCGGTCATCATTCCAAAGAATATCACTGCCAGCCCGCTGGCCGCAACAACACCGGCCGTTTGCAGCATGGACAATGGATCACCGAAATTGGCCTGAATATTTGGGTACACCACAGTCAGGAATTCAATTGCCAGCTGTATCATGCCGCCAAACAGTACTGCCGCTGGCAACAGGTTCAGTAGCAGCTTGCGCAGCATTCCTGTGGCCTGCTCTACGATCCCAACATAAACTACTTCTTCCGGCTCTAGTGCCAGCCATATGCGACGTTCAGCTTCTTCGGGGTCTTCATCTTCATCGTCCTCTTCGACTTCACGCAGCGAAACTGAGATCGTAAGCATCAACAAAACACCAGCCAGGACCGTTAAAACCTGGCTAATATTTGTGGCATAGCCCCAAAATAAAAAGAATGAGATCCCCATCATCAAAACAAACAGCAATCGCGTAGACCAGCTAAGAACCCGGATCACAAGTTTCGCCAATTTTTCTGCCGGAACAATGTCATTCCTGTCCAAAAACACCCGGACCTGATCAACCATCAGAACAATTGGCACCATAATTCCTGCAAGTAACAGGAACAGAAAGTTTGACATGCCGTGCCCGGCGAAAGGCGTGAATACAACAAACTGGGTTAACACCCCTATGGCAAACCCAATTGCAAAACGAATTGCCGAGCGTCTGAAATTTGCCTTGGCGATCAGAGAGCCGACAATATTTGAGAATGTAATACCCAGAAACAGGCCGGCGGCCATGTTGACACGCCACTCGGTTGACAGTTCAAGCGAACTCACCGCTGAGAACAGATCAATAAATGACCTGGCCAACCAACCGCTGGCAATTAAGGCCAACGCGACAGAGGCGAAGTAACCGACAAAAGGGTCGGTTCTTTGAATTTCAGTGGCAGCTTTCATTCATCTTCTCAACAGCAAGTTCGTTGTTGAAATAAATGATATGGAAATATGCCCAAAATTGGCCGGGCTTGGGGCGCAGTGATCGAATAATTGAATTGAATTRTGGCACTGGTGATGGTTGCGAAACAATATCGGATTAACCTTAGTGATTGTCGCCCATACAGATGAAACAAGCGGTTAATCTTGGGTTAACCCAGCCATCGAAAAGCAAAAAGCGCCACAATATTGCGGCGCTTTTCGAATCTTGTGTTTGGCAAGTAGTAAGCGTTTTAACGCTTGGAGAACTGGAAGCTACGACGCGCTTTGCGCTTACCGTATTTCTTACGTTCAACCACCCGACTGTCACGGGTAAGAAAACCCGCAGCTTTCAGAGCCCCACGTAGTGAGGGTTCATAGATCTGCAACGCCTTGGAAACCCCGTGCTTCACCGCACCGGCCTGACCGGACAACCCGCCACCCTTGACGGTGGCAGTGACGTCAAACTGATCAACAACCCCGGCAACCTGAAACGGCTGGCGCAGGATCATCTGCAACACAGGACGTGCAAAATATGCGTCCATGTCTTTGCCGTTTACAGTAACCTTACCTGAACCAGGCTTGATCCAGACCCGGGCAACCGCGTCTTTACGTTTGCCTGTGGCATAGGAACGGCCCAGTTCGTCGCGAACCGGTTCCGGTAACACGACGGCAACCTCTGCGGTGGCCTCAACAGGGGCCTCAACACCTTCAGCAACTGTGTTCAGTTCCTCAAGCGATTTTATTTCATCTACCATCTTATGCGTCCCTCGTGTTCTTGGGGTTCATAGATTTTACGTCCARCACGGTTGGCTCTTGCGCCTCATGTGGATGTTCACCACCTGCATAGACACGCAGGTTGGTCATTTGTTTGCGCGACAGAGGTCCGCCGGGCAACATGCGCTTTACGGCCTTGGTGACCATGCGCTCAGGGAACTTACCCTCAAGGATCTGCTCAGCAGTACGCTGCTTGMTGCCGCCGGGGTGGCCGGTGTGCCAGTAATGGATTTTGTCGGTCCGCTTTTTGCCGGTCAACTGGATTTTCTCGGCGTTAATAACGATGACGTTGTCACCCATGTCCATCGACGGGGTGAAGGTTGCTTTGTGCTTGCCGCGCAAGCGCATGGCGATAATTGATGCCAAACGGCCCAAAACAACGCCTTCTGCGTCGATCAGGATCCATTTCTTATCAATATCTGCCGGAGTTGCAGAAAATGTTTTCATGTCTCTCACCATAGTGGGATTGGATTGGGGTGTTCTAGAGGTTTATCACGCCCGGTCAAGCGGAATAATACCGTTATTTGCATTGTAAAACAATGCTTTAGAAATAAGGTATTATATTACCCCAGTCTGTTTGGCTTGGAATCCGGCAAACCSGTTGTTTGGCTCAGACCTGCGAGACTTTTCCGCGTAAACGCCATGTTCGCACTGAAGCCACGGTTTGGATGACCAGGACAATGCCAACCAATATCACAAACGGCCACTGGGCCGGGTTGGGTTCCGGGGTTTGTTTGTGAAAGTCCAGAAAGTGCATGAACAGGAAATACCCGGTGTGGGCCACTATTAGTGCCCACAGGATATAGGCCCCTTGTTGAAAAAATTTCCAGATTGCCATCCCCATCCAGCGTTGTGACAGATCATTGGATAATACTGTAAGCAACAGGCCGTAGAGCAGCGCCAGMATMCCGATCACATTGCCCAGCCCGAGCCCTTTGTCGAACATTACATATTGTTGCAACTGTGGATGGAATTCGAGCCCGAACAGGCGCTGCCATTCCAGCTCTACCCAGCCAAACAGAATAAACCCGGCATGGACCAAGGCGGCGGYRAAWCCCCATATCCCCAGTTCCCGGCGCCAGGGCAAAGCCCGGGTAACACGCCGCCATATCCGCGAAAGCGGGCCCAAGATCATGACGACAGCGATGATCACCAATGAAGCATCACCAAAGGCCCTGTTCCATCGGTGCATYGGCGACCATTCAGAGCGCCAGACCCAGAATCCCCAAACCAGCAGTGCTGCAAAAACCAGTGTCCCCAGGTGGCGGATTTTCCAATCGCTCAGCCATTTTCGTTTGGTGTTCATGTTTTTTTTCGTTCCCGTGCTTATGTATCTGTGAATAAAGGATATTGGGCGGAATTTTCAAGTTCACCGGYGTTCACAAACARGTCATCAGTTTTAAGGGGGCAAAGAATAGGTTAGCCCGGCGCGCGCCACCGGTGCCTCCTGCCCTACCGAATACAGCAATACATCCCCTACTGCCAAAGCTCGGCCCAGTTTCAAYACCCGTGCCTTGCCAATCAGATCCACCCCCGCGGCCGGTTTGCGCATAAAATCWATTGARCAGTTTGTCGTCACCGCCAGTGCCTTTGGCCCGATCATTGCCAATATCGCCAGATACATCGACACATCCGCCAGTGCAAACATGGATGGTCCGGAAACTGTACCTCCGGGGCRCAGATGCACGTCACCAACCACCATTCGCACAGTGATATCACTTGCACCCACTGCTTCGATCACAAAGTCGTCCACGACCTGAGGAAACACCTCGGACATATAATTATGCAGGTCATCCAGTGACATTTTGGGTTTCATGGCTTTTCCCGCCTCTAATTGCGCCCTAGACTTGGCCCGAATTTCCAAAGGAGGCAAGATGCCCATTCTAATACGCAAAGATGTTGATGGAATTGCTCACCTGACAATGAACAAACCAGAGCGGCTTAACACGCTGTCCGATAATATGTTGGAGGCGCTTAGCRCCGAATTTGGYAAACTCGCGMAAGACCGTTCTATCCGGGTAATTATTTTGTCTGGTGCCGGCAAAGCRTTTTGCGCCGGGCACGATTTGAAAGAAATGACAGTAGTACGGCAATCTCCGAATGCGCAATCCGGCCATTTTAAAGACCTTTTCACCCGCTGCGGTGAAGTCATGCAGATGATCCCTATGTTGCCGCAACCTGTGATCGCAATGGTTCACGGTGTTGCCACTGCRGCYGGCTGTCAACTTGTGGCTTCCTGCGATTTGGCTGTCGCAGCRGAYGAYACYCGKTTTGGCGTCAAYGGWGTCAACATTGGTTTGTTCTGTTCGACCCCAATGGTTGCGCTTACCCGCAATATTGCGCGCAAGCAGGCCTTTGAAATGCTGACCACCGGCGATTTCATCAACGCGCCACGGGCTGTTGAACTGGGGTTRATWAATCRCGCGGTTCCGGCCGATGATCTGGAGCGCGTGACGAATGAACTGGCGGCGAAGATTGCGGTGAAACTTGCGTCAGCGGTGCGGCGCGGCAAACGCGCCTTTTATGAACAACTTCAGATGCCGCTGGCCGAAGCATATGCGTGTACGGGTGACGTCATGACCGAAAACATGATGGATCCTGACACCGCTGAAGGAATYAGCGCATTTGTTGAAAAACGMACAGCCGAATGGAGCAACGATTGAWATCATAATCAAACTGACGGTTATTCTGGCCACACCCGGATCAGGAACGCCAGCCCTAGCGCTGTCAACGCAATTACTATCGTTACCGCCAGCAAAGCAGGGATACCGCCCGCYCCAAGCAACAGTGCCCCGACAATCGGTGCCATGGCGGTGGCGAAAAGCGGCACCGTTGCAATCGCCCCGGACACCGCGCCAAAATGCTCGCGCCCCATCACCTCTGCAATCAGAATGGGGCGCAGAATGCTCATCATGCCAATGGACGCCCCCTGGACGGCAGAAAATACGAATACAAATGTTGGCTGCAAACCAACAGCCATCAGTATCGCGCTGGCGAGAGTTAGCCCAATCAGGGCGGCACGTGTTGAAAACAGTGTCGCCACCTGCCCGCCTTTAATCATTAAAACAATCCGCCCGATAACCTGAAACGGCCCCACAACACTGGCAGCTGCAACKGCGCTGACTTTYAAAACACCAAGCCCRGTGAATATTGGAATAAAGTAAGTCACCAGCATTGTGTGGTTCATCGACGCCAGTCCAAAGGTCCCYGCCAGCAACCAGAACGCSGGGCGTTTGGCAATCTGGCGCAACCCTCGTTTGTTCGYACTATCGTCGCTTGTAGAAACAGCAGGACGTTCGCCACGCCGCAGTCGTYTCCCGGAAAAATAGAACAGCGGCACCGAGACAAATATCTGGAGCATGGCAAAAGCCWCCATCGCACCGCGCCAGCCATAAGCCTGCGCCAAAACTGCCCCCATTGGGAACGCCAGGGTTGAGGCCAGACCCGCCACCRGCGTCACCCTGATAATCGCCGGGCGCGCCTGTTTGCCCAATCGCCGGGTCAGAAACGCAAAACACATGTCGTAAAAACTGGCCGACATCGCCAGGCCGATTATCGCCCAGATTATATACCACCCTGCCAGTGTGTTAACCTGCGACAATGCCAAGAGCGCCAGCCCACCTAAAGCAGCACCGCCGGTTAGTAGCTCTGCCCCCAGCCCCCGGTCTACAAGCCGCCCGGCGAAACTTACTGTAAGGGCCGACACCAATAATGCCAGCGTCAGACCAAGTGCGAGTGACGTGCGATCCCAGCCGGTATCTTCTTCGATCCAGACCAGCAGTGCGCCGTATATATAAAACAGGCTGGCCCAGCCGATTGTTTCGGCAATGGCAAGCATCCAGATGGCAGGTGAATCGGTTTTACCTGCCTCAGTGGTCACGCTCAGACCCCGTAAATCGCCCCGAATTTTTCATCCAGATAGTCCAGTAGCGGCGCTTCGGATGGCTCAAACCCACATGCGCGTTTTACCACGTCACGCGGCTTATACAGCCCGCCATGGSTTTGCAGGTTTTCCCGCAGCCACTTGGTCGCTGCCGACGTGTCACCCCGCGCCAGTTGTTCATCCAAATCCGGCACCGCGGCACGCATCGCTTTATTCAGACAGCCCGCGTAAACATTGCCAAGCGTATAGGTCGGGAAATAACCAAACAGCCCGACCGACCAATGCACATCCTGCAAACAGCCGTTKGAAGGTTTGTCCACCGCYACRCCGAAATCSGACARRAASCGCGCRTTCCATGCCTCGGGCAGRTCRGCCACCGCCARATYACCGGAAATCAAAGCCCGCTCCAGATCAAAGCGCATCAGRATATGCAGGTTGTAATGCACCTCATCCGCCTCGGTGCGGATATAGCCGGGCTGAACCCGGTTAACGGTGGCGTAAAAATCATCCGGCGTTGCAACCTCTAAATCGCCAAACTGCTCCTTCATCTTACCAAACAGAAATCCGGTAAATGCTTGCCCCCGCCCGATCTGATTTTCATAAATCCGRCTTTGGCTTTCATGCACCCCCATCGACACCCCTGCCCCAAGCGGCGTTAACAGATAATCCGGGTTGATCCCTTGTTCATAGGCAGCGTGGCCGACCTCATGGATCGTCGAATAAAGGCAATTGAACGGGTCACGCGGACTKGTGCGGGTGGTAATCCGCACATCCTGCCCCGAACCGCTTGAAAACGGATGCACGGCCTTGTCGATACGCCCTCGTTCAAAGTCATATCCGAAAACGYCGGCCAGTTCGCGGCTTAGCGCCAGTTGCCCGGCCTCATCAAATTCACGATTGAGCGCTTTGGGTTGTTTGCCGGTACCCAGCACCCGTTCGCGCAGCGCCACCAGACGCGGGCGCAACGCGTTGAACATCGCTTCAATCTCGGCCCCCGTTATGCCCGGTTCATAATCATCCAGCAGGGCRTCATACATGTCGCCCCCGGCGGCCAGGGCCTGTGCCTCTTCGCGGCGCAAACCCACAACCTTTTCYAAAGTCGGTGCAAACCCGGCGAAATCTTCCGCCCCGCGGGCCTCGGCCCAAACCCCTTGCGCCAGACTGGTGACACGGGCAATCTCGGCCGCCAGCGCCGCTGGTACCTTTGAATTTCGCTCAAAACTCCGGGTAATATGCCGGATATTCGCCCGTCCAACCTGATCCAGTGCGCCCGTATCGATCGATCCCAGCCAGTCCCCTATCTTTGGGTCAACCCGGCGGGCATGTAAGACGCCTTCCATTGCGCCCATTTCCTCGCCACGTTGCGCCGCGGCACCCCGCGGCATCATGGTTTCCTGATCCCAGCCAAGACGCCCGGCTATCTGCGCCAATGCTTCTGTATCGCGCTGAAACGCCATCAGATCTTCATAAGTGCTCATGCGCTGCTTCCTTGTATTGATTGGGCCATCGGGTAGCGCGCAAGGAACCTCGAACGGATCACCAGAACCCACAGGATCACCGCGCCAAGCTGGTGAACGATTGCGATACTGGCGGGCGCCGAATACATCACCGTCACAATGCCCAGAACCATCTGGCCAAACAGGATCGTTGCCATCCAGTCAAACGCCCGCTTTGTTGCAACGTTACCAGATCTGCGCGAGCGTCCCCAGACGAACAAGCCAAAGCCAAGCAGCAGATATCCCGACATCCGGTGCATAAACTGCACCAGACCGGCATCCTCAAAGAAATTGCGCCAAAGCGGCACCAGATCCAGCGCCCCTTCCGGAAAAAACCGCCCCGCCATCARCGGCCAGTCGGTATAACCGCGCCCGGCATCAATCCCGGCCACCAGCGCGCCCAGCAGAATTTGGATAAACGCCAGAGCTAATAATACCGCWGTCAGGCGATACAACGCCACTTCACGCCCACGGCGCGCCTGCATCAATTCAGCGTCTTTGCGCGACAACAGCTGCACATACCAGGCAATAAGCCCAAGAATAAAAAACGCGAGACCCAGAYGTACTGCCAGCCGGTAGCTGGCAACGTCCAGCCGCCCACCCGTCAGGCCGCTTGAGACCATCCACCAGCCAATCGCCCCCTGCAAGCCAATCAATACACCGATGCCAAACAGGCGCAGTACCCAGCCGGTTGGAATACGTTTCGACAGCAAAAACCCGAGAAACCCGACAGCCCAGACCAAACCAATGGTGCGCCCCAGTTGGCGATGGCTCCATTCCCACCAGTAAATCGATTTAAACTCAGACAGCGTCATGCCCAGGTTTTGCAACTGATATTCCGGGATCGCCTTATAGCGTTCAAATTCGCCAGCCCAGGCTTGCGCATTCAATGGCGGCAAGGCACCCGCCAGCGGCTTCCACTCGGTTATCGACAACCCGCTATCCGTCAGCCGGGTCAACCCACCCACAGCAATGATCACCACGACCAGAACAAACAGCGCCACCAGCCAGCCAACAATCCAACCGCGCCCGCCGCGGACCCGGTCAATCATACCGGTCTGGGGTTTTGCAACCTCAGCCTTTTGATCGGTGTTTACGTCCTCAAAGATTGATCGCTTTTGTGCCATTGCCAACTCACCGGTAAATTCTGCTGGCGAACCTAATCAGCCGCTCAACAATGATAAAGAATAATCATCTTCTTCTGTTCAAAAATACTCCCGCCGGAGGCATTCGGCCCCAAAGGGGCCCTAATAAAAGCAATGGCGTCGCAGACGCCTCCGCTATCCCCGTTCCTTCCAGCGCACCATCTGTCGCAACATACCGTGAAACGCCTGCACATCGGCTCGCGTCAAGGCAAGGCGCGACCACATATTGCGCAGGTTCAGCTTCATCCCTTCGGCCTTACCTTCGGGAAAAAAGAACCCGGCGTCCCCCAGGCGCTGTTCAAAATGGTCCCCCAGTTTTTCAACATCCAGCTTGCTTGCGTATTCCGTCCCGGCAAATTTCATTACCTCTGGCGCTACAACTGCCCCCCGTCGATTCCACTCATATGCAGTCAGCAATACACATTGCGCCAGGTTGAGACTGGCAAAACCCGGGTTCACCGGAACAGAAATAATAGCATCCGCCAGCGCCACGTCTTCATTTTCCAGCCCGGCGCGCTCCGGCCCAAACAGCACCGCCACTTTCTGACCCGAGGCACTTAAGGCACGGGCATGTTCCATCGCACGTTCCGGCGTCATCACCGGCTTGGTTAAATCCCGCGCCCGCGCGGTGGTGGCAAAAACGTAAGCACAATCCGCAACTGCCCGCGCCGTGGTATCCGCCAGCAACGCCTGATCCAGCACCCGACCCGCACCGCTGGCCATTGCTACAGCTTTCTGGTTTGGCCAGCCGTCACGCGGCGCGACGATCCCCATCCGGTCCAGGCCAAAATTCCACATTGCACGCGCTGCTCCGCCGATGTTTTCCCCCATCTGTGGGTTCACCAGTACAAATAGCGGTTGCGCTGAATTATCTGTCATTACTAACCTTTGGATAAAGCCCGCACTGGTGATACGATTGCAGTCAACACAGCGCAAGGAGGCCTATATGGCCCATGACGAAGGACTGGCGCAATTGCTGCGCGACGATCTGGTGGACATTACCGGGATAACGGAACGCAACATGTTCGGCGGCCTTTGTTTCATGCTGAACGGTCATATGCTGTGCGGTGTAAGCCCGAAGGGCTGTATGTTTCGCGTCGGCAAACCCCGCGAAACCGAGGCCCGCGCGATTGATGGTGCAGGCCCGATGCAATTTACCGGACGGCCCATGGGCGGGATGATCGACGTGACAGAAGAAGCATTTCAGGATGACACAAAGCGCGACCAATGGCTGCAACTGGCGATAACCAACGCCCAAAGCCTGCCGCCTAAGTAGCCAAGCCCGGATTTCCCAGCTATAGGGGCGTGAATTCGAAAACTGAAAGCCCCGATATGTCCGAAATTGAGCGCCCGCAAACCTACCTGATCACCCCGCCAGAACTGGATCTGGAAAGTTTCCCAACCCTGCTGGCGTCAGTATTGGATACGCAGGATGTGGCCTGTGTGCGCATCGCGCTCTCTACTCAGGACGAAAACCAGATCATCAAAGCCTGCGACGCCCTGCGTGATGTAACCAGCCCCCGCGATATCGCTCTGGTGATAGCCAGCCACGTCCGGATGGTGGAAAAACTGGGCCTCGACGGGGTTCATCTGGTGGATGGGGCGCGTTCTGTGCGCAAGGTGCGCGAAGAACTGGGCAAAGATGCTATTGTTGGGGCTTACTGTGCGGGATCGCGCCATGACGGGCTGAATGCTGGTGAAGCCGGGGCAGATTACATCAGTTTTGGCCCGGTTGGCCAAAGCCCGCTTGGGGACGGCGAAACCGCAGAAATTGACCTGTTCAAGTGGTGGTCAGAGGTCGTTGAAATCCCGGTTGTAGCCGAGGGTGGACTGGATGAGGAAAACCTTGCAACACTTTCATCTATAAGTGATTTTGTCGCTTTTGGTCCCGAAATCTGGAATGCAGATGACCCAAGCGAGCGGTTAAAGTCTCTTGTTGCCTGTCTGGGGTAGGCTATTCGCTCAATGTCCCCTCAGGCATTCCCGATAGTACTGCAAGTTCACAGGCCTTCGCCAATGCCTTACGGTCTGCAAAATCTGAAACTTTCAACGGCGTGTGATAGGTAACCACCACCGATCCCAGCCCCTTTGCCGCCAAAACCTTCATTACATGGTTGGTGAAATTCATGTCGCCCCACCAACCATAAAATCTTGGCTCTTCGCCTGTCGGCGCGGTATAGGATACGCTAACTGGCTGAATCCATAAAATGTCAGACAATCCTTGCGTGAAGAAAGCCGCAAAAAGTGTTGATTTAAAACGTAAAACTCGAAGGCCATCGGTAGAAGTTCCTTCGGGGAAAAACAACAATTTGTGCCCAACTTTAAGCCGCGCCTCAAACACTTCTTTTTGTTTGCGGGCATCGCGCGCATTGCGGCGGATAAACACCGTTCCGGTCGCGCGCGCCAGCCAGCCAATAAACGGCCAGCTTGCCACTTCGGATTTGGCGACAAAATATATCCGCTTTCGGGCGTTCAGCGAAAATATATCGACCCAGGTTGAATGATTGGCAACTACCGCACCCTTTTTGAGCATTAATTCCCCTATAACCCGGAACCTGATCCCCAATATCATTAGCGTGATCCGACAAACTGCCTGGGTGATGTAGGGAGTCCACGGTCGGTATTGGCCCCAAATCGGGCGCTCAACCACCCGTATCAAAAGCAATAAAAGCAAACCGACCATGGCCATTGGAACCCAAATAGCACCACGCAGCACTGCTCGCACCCAGCCAGTTGCGCTGATGCGCGGCTTAGCCGGGGCTTTTTCGGAATACCACAGCGCCTTCATTTCGTGGTTTCGCCTGTATACAGGCGTTTTTGGTGTGGGTTCATCCGGGCAATGTCCAGTATCAGGCAAACATCCGTAGTGTTGAACGCCTGATCAACATATGCCCCCTGCCCGACGAAACCGCCAAGGCGAAGATAGGCCTTAATCAGGGCTGGCAAAGCCCGCGTCGCCGACAGCCGATCAATCGTTTCGCGATCCATGATATTGGCAGGCAACCCCTGTCCGGACCAGAGCCTGACACGCAGATCTTCAGGGGCCAGGTGGCGGTGGTGCAGATAAGACAACGGTTCTCGCAAAGTGCTTAAATTTGTGCCGTGGAAACTGGCGACCCCAAAAAGGATCTCAACTTCATGGCGCGCCACATAGTCCGCCAATCCACTCCAGAGCAGATGCAGCGCCATGCCGCCCCGGTATTCCTTATCCAGACAAGAACGCCCAAGTTCCAACAGTTTTCGCCCACTGTTGCGCAAGGCGGACAGGTCATATTCAACCTCGGAATAAAATCCACCGGCCCTGTCAGCAGTTACGCCGCGCAACATGCGGTAAACCCCAACCACATGATTTAGTTGTGCAGCGTCACGGCGTCTGTCGACCAGAATCAGATGATCAAAGTGTTGATCGAACTGATCTTTTTCCAGTTGATTGTGGTGATCAACCAACGGACCATCGCCGCCCAGCTCCTTGACAAACACGCGGTAACGCAGCCGCTGCGCGCCCAACAGATCCTGTTCATCGCGGGCAAGATAGATTTCCAGATTTGGGTCATTTGCGATCATATCTGGACAAATTGACCTTTCGTTAAGGATGTCCCGGTTCTATGGCCGGGACCTGATTGTTGCAACCGGGTGGGTTGGTATCATAGAATTGACACATCTTTTAGTTGTGTAGTATGTAATAATTACGCCTAAAGGGGAATTTCAGGTGGAATATTCTATCACCAACGCCACACGGTTTGGATCAATCACAACTTTACCGGCGTGCTCAAACATCACTGTTACGCGGCCGGGTATGTTGGACTGTACCTGCCCCACGCCCCATTCCGGATGACCAGGGTGACGCACCAGAAACCCCGGCTCCAGCACGCTGCTAATATCGACCATCACCACCTCTTATCAGAAAGTTCACCGATGAATGCCACGCCCAGACAACTGACCGAACTGATCGGCTCTCGTATATGCCACGACCTTATCAGCCCAATTGGTGCAATCAGCAATGGGGTGGAGCTGATTTCAATGGCGGGGGATGCGTCAGGGCCGGAAATGAACCTGATATCGCAAAGTGTGGAAAACGCCAATGCGCGCATTCGGTATTTCCGTATTGCCTTTGGCGCCGCCAGCCCGCAGCAGCGTGTCGGGCGCTCTGAGATCATCGGGATTTTACGCGATGTTGCCGGCAGCGGGCGTATCGTTACTGATTGGCAACCCGGTGGCGAACTGCCGCGCCAGCAGGTTAAGCTCGCGTTTTTACTGCTGCAATGTTTTGAAAGTGCGATGCCCTGGGGGGGGGCGAATTACGGTTAGTGTGGTTGGCGAACAATGGGCGATCCATGGAGAAGCCAGCCAGATGAAGATTAACCCGGACCTGTGGGAGGTTTTGTCAAACCCGTTGGCAGACGCAGATCTTGATGCGGCGAACGTGCATTTCGCTTTGGCACCGCTAAGTGCGCAGGTTATTGGCGCGCAGTTAAGTGTGGAAAGTTCGCAAAACAGTATTCGGGTGCGATTTTAAACTAGCGGCGGCGCTTACAGCGCCATTATGTTGTCTCGCCCCTGGCGGGGCTCGGGATTGCCTGCGGCGCAAGTATTTAGGAAAAGAAGAAGGCAGATATTTAATCCCGCGTGGTGCCGTCACCGGTCACCAGGTATTTGAAACTGGTTAGTTGTTCTGCTCCTACTGGTCCACGGGCGTGCATTTTACCTGTGGCGATGCCTATTTCTGCACCCATGCCAAATTCAGCGCCATCGGCAAACTGGGTTGAGGCGTTGTGCATCACAATGGCACTGTCGAGGCGTTCAAAGAACTGCGTGGCAGCGGCTGGGTTTTCGGTCATGATGCAATCGGTATGGTTGGAGCCAAAGGTTTGGATGTGACTGATTGCTGCATCAATATTACCCACAACTTTGGCTGCGATATCCATGTCAAGATATTCATGGCCCCAGTCTGCGTCGGTGGCGGGTGTTGTATCTTTGAATGATTGCAGTGCGGTGTCTGCATGCACCGTAACGCCAGCCCCGATCAGTGCTGCGATGATGTCGCGCCCTAGCGTATCTGCTACATCTTTGTGGATCAGCAGGCATTCAGCCGCGCCGCAAATCCCGGTGCGCCGGGTTTTGGCATTCAGCACCACGTCCATGGTTTTCTGTGGATCAGCGTCTTTATCGATGTAGATATGCACGATGCCTTCCAGATGGGCGAACACCGGCACCCTTGCTTCACGCTGGACCAACCCGACAAGGCCCTTACCACCACGCGGAATGATCACGTCAATGGTGTCTGTCATGGTCAGCATTTCACGCACTGCCGCGCGGTCACGGGTGGGGACGCGCTGGATCGCGTCAACCGGCAGGTTTGCAGCCCGCAACCCGTCGAGCAGGCAATCATGGATCACACGCGCGCTATGGAAGCTTTCGGAACCACCACGCAGGATCACGGCGTTTCCGGCCTTCAGGCATAGCGCGCCGGCATCCGCCGTTACATTGGGGCGGCTTTCGTAGATCACCCCGATTACGCCAAGCGGGGTGCGCACACGCTGAATGTGCAGGCCCGAAGGCATGTCCCATTCCTTGATGGTCTCGCCAACGGGGTCGGTCTGCTGCGCAACTGCCCGCAGACCATCGGCCATGGATTGAATACGGTTTGCGTCCAGCATCAGGCGGTCCATCATCGCCGGGCTCAGCCCTTTATCGCGACCAAATTCCATGTCTTTCTGGTTGGCTTCGACRATTTCGGCGCGTCGGTTCCAGACAGCATCAGCCGCGGCCAAAAGGGCAACCTGTTTGCTTTCACCACTGGCATATCCCAACCTGGAGGCGGCAGATTTCGCGCGCTGACCAATGTCGGCCATCAGGGTGGGGATGTTATCTGTGTCGCTCATTGTATCAAACCTTTGGATCTGGTGGCGAGGCTTGAAGCCTCCGGCGGAAGTATTTTTGAACAGAAGAAGACCTATTACAGTGCCATGTCATCGCGGTGGATCAGGGCAGCGCGACCCGGGTAGCCAAGGATGTTTTCGATCTGGTCTGAACGGTGTCCGGCGATGGCCTGGGCTTCTGTGCTGGTATAGCGGGTTAACCCCTGCCCCAGTTGGTTACCATCTGTGTCGAGTATGGTCACGGATTCGCCGCGGCCAAAGTCACCTGTTACGACGCTGACACCAGCGGGCAACARAGAWTTGCCGCGCGTAAGGGCGTTGGCGGCACCGGCATCGACGGTGATTTCACCCTTGGGTTTCATCGCTGCAATCCAGCGTTTGCGGGCGGTTTTTGGATCACCCAGTGCACTGAACCASGTCGCAGGYGCGCCCTGTGCCAGGGCKTGTAGYGGRCGCATTWGCGAGCCTTKGGTAATTGCCATGGCRCAGCCCGCACCAGTGGCRGTTTTTGCGGCCATCAGTTTGGTTTTCATACCACCGCGCGACAGGCCGGAACCGGCGTCCCCGGCCATGGCTTCATGTTCCGGGGTGATGATGTCTATTTYATCAAAGCGTCGGGCATTCGGTTCAGCTTTGGGGTTTCCGGAATAAAAACCGTCCACATCAGAGAGCAGGATCAACTGGTCCGCGCCGACAGTCACGGCAATTTGAGCAGCCAACCTGTCATTGTCTCCATAGCGGATTTCATCTGTCGCCACGGTATCATTTTCGTTTACGATCGGCACGACGCCAAAGTTCAGCAATTGTTCCAGCGTGGCCCGYGAATTCAGGTAGCGACGCCGGTTTGTGCTGTCTTCCAGCGTCACCAGCACTTGTGCGGTCGTGATATCATGTTGCGACAGGGCGTCCTCATAGGCGCGCGCCAGCCGGATCTGACCGACGGCGGCAGCGGCTTGGGATTGTTCCAGTGTCAGGTTGCCGGCAGGCATATCGAGCACGCCGCGCCCAAGTGAAATTGAGCCTGAAGACACGAGAACAACGTCACAACCGGTTGATTTCATATCGCGGATGTCTTCGGCGAGGCCGCGCAGCCAATCGCCCCGAAGTGTTCCGTTTTCCACCAGCAGCGATGACCCTATTTTGACCACCAGCCTTTTTGCATCACTCAGGGTTGCCATTTTACCGGTTCCTCAAGTGATACCCTTTCGCGCAGGCGGTTATCGTCGATCTGAGCACGTACTGCGCGCAGAACTTCGGTTAAACCTTCGTGGCTGACACCGGACATTAGCAGTACATCASCCTTTGAGGCTGCCTGTAACGCGGCCTGTTTTTCGGCGCGTTCATCAGCGTCCAGCGCGTCGATCTTGTTCAACACGGTGATCCGGGGCTTTTCGGCCAGWCCGCCGCCATAAGCCTCTAACTCACCAATAATTGCGGTGTAATCCGCAACCACATCTTCTGATGTGCCATCGACAAGATGCAGCAACACCGCACAGCGTTCGACATGGCCGAGGAAAAGGTCGCCCAGCCCTTTGCCTTGTGACGCGCCGGCAATCAGGCCGGGGATGTCGGCGATGACAAATTCAACCTCATCAACCCCGACAACGCCCAGATTGGGGACCAGCGTGGTGAACGGATAGTCRGCAATNTTTGGGCGCGCGTTGGAAGTCGCCGCCAGAAATGTTGATTTTCCGGCGTTAGGCATGCCAAGCAACCCAGCGTCTGCAATCAGTTTCAGGCGCAGCCATAATGTGCGTTCAACCCCTTCCTGGCCCGGATTGGCGCGGCGCGGYGCSYGRTTGGTSGMGGWTTTGAAATGCAGGTTGCCAAAACCACCGTTGCCACCCTTCGCCAACAAAACCCGCTGGCCCACTTCGGTCAGATCACAAATCACTGTTTCTTCGTCTTCGTCCAGAATTTCTGTGCCAACAGGCACAAGCAGTACGATGTCATCACCACCTTTACCGGTGCGCTGRCTGCCCRTCCCGGCCTGCCCGGTCTTGGCAAAGAARTGCTGCTGGTAGCGAAAATCAATCAGGGTGTTCAGCCCGTCCTGTGCTTCCGCCCAGACATCTCCGCCCTTGCCACCGTCACCGCCACTGGGGCCGCCAAATTCCAGGTGTTTTTCACGGTTAAAGGCGATACAGCCGCCACCACCGCCGCCCGAGCGGATGTAGACCTTGCATAGATCGAGAAATTTCATCGGCTGGCCTCAAATTTGGTTCGGGTCAGGCGATAGAGTGTTTCCATCGTATCCTCAAGTCTTGCAGCGGAACTTCCTATAGCTTTCGAGGTTTGGTTCTCATCCATTTCGCGCCAACCAGTCTGCCCGTTTCAGCGCCATTTTTTGCATGGGGGTTTTTATCCCTGTCGCAACTGACACCGTTGGTTCAATAACTGTAGGCTTAAACCCCAGCCCGCTTAATATACGTTTAGAGCCTTCATTGCCGACGAAATACCCCGACCCCAGATTGCGGCCACCATCCTCAAACCAACTGGCTACCGCGGCTTTTGAGGCCTCGCTCATGTAGCCTTTGCACCAATAGGGACGTCCCAACCAATAGCCAAGCTGATTGCTAAGGCCAACGACCCCGGCAAATGCGCCTTCAATTTCGATGGCGCGGTCCCAGACCCCGGCAATATTTCCAATGAATTGCCGTGCATCGGCAAGACCGTAGGGATGTGGGACGACAGTTAGCCAGCGGGAAACCTCAATATCGCCGATCAGCCGGGTCATATCCTCTACATCTGCCATATCCAATGGACGCAGTATTAGCCGTGCAGTTTCAATAATCTTATCAGCCATCGTTTCACTCTCCCGCAATCTTCGCATTATTTCAATTCATTGGAAGATTGCGGGGTTTTGGTGCAATCATCGGTTCCCCCGAGGATCGCGCCACCTGCTGGCTTAATCCTCTAGTCGGTTTACATAGGTCCATGTCGGAACAGTTGCGTCGCGGGCTACAGAATACGCTTCGGCGTCGCCCAGATAATCAAACCCCGAATTGGTCACCACGCGGGCCGAGGCCGGGTTGTCCTGAAACACCTCGGCGAACATGGTTTTTGAATCATGCGGATTGGCTGCTACCATTGCCCGCACCGCTTCGGATGCCATGCCGGTATTCCAGAACGCAGGGGCCACCCAGAATTTGATTTCAGATTGGTCACGATCCATCGGTGTCAGGCTGACGAGCCCGACAACTTCGGCGTGGCCACTGACTGAACCGTCCATCACCCAAACATCGAGCGCACGTTCCTTACCCATAGCGCGGGTAATGAACGCGTCTGTCGAGCCGGGTGGCAGCGGATGCGGGATAGAGCGCGTTCCACGGGCCACCCGTTCGTCGCCAGTGTGCATTTCCAGCAGGCCAGCGTCCGATTTGCGCAGAGTGCGCAGAATAAACCGCTCAGCTTCGATCAGTGGCTGGTTGGTGATCGGATCATAAATCATGTCTTCCCTCCTTCGCCGGTCCCCGCCAGCGATGGTAATAAATTGTTCCCCAACAAATAGGTGCGCGCCTTCCGGCTTGCGACTATTTGCACGTTCAATTGATCCCGAACGCTAAAATTATTTCCAACTATGACGCTCATTCCTTGCGCCTCCCTCACAACGAAAAAGGGGACCGGCTTTTTGCCGATCCCCATTAAATCTGATTTAATGTTCGTTCGGTTACTCGGCTGCCTCCGCCACCGGGAGAACCGAAATGAATGTGCGCTTCTTAAGGCCCTTGTGAAAGGTCACATGCCCTTCAACAGTAGCAAAGATCGTGTGATCCTTGCCCATGCCGACACCTTCGCCCGGCCACATCTTCGTGCCGCGCTGGCGCAGGATGATATTGCCCGGAATGGCCAATTCACCACCATACAGCTTCACCCCAAGGCGGCGACCCGCACTATCGCGCCCGTTACGTGATGAACCACCTGCTTTTTTATGTGCCATGGTTTCTTATCCCTTCTTTGCCAGATCTTTGGCCTGAGCGATCCAGCCTTCACGCTCGATACGGCCTTTGAACGACAGTTTCTCGTCCATATCAGCAACATCAGCTTTTTTCCAGCCCGCAATCTGAGCGAACGTGGTCACGCCGTTTTCATTCAGCTTTTTCTCAAGCGCTGGTCCAACTCCGGACAGCAACTTCAGATCATCTGCAGTGGCGGCCTTTTTCGGCGCTGCTTTCTTGGGGGCTGCCTTCTTGGGCTCGGCCTTGGCCTCTGTCTTCTTTGGTGCCGCCTTTTTGGCCTCAGCTTTCTTGACTGGCTTTGCAGCCGTCACAGCCGCTACCGAAACTGACCCAGCACCAATCGCGGCCTTAACACCGGATTTGTCGCCGCCTTTTTCAAGGATGTCAGTTATCCGCAGCAATGTCAGTTGCTGGCGGTGGCCTTTGGTMCGCTKKGAGCCGTGCTTRCGGCGRCGCTTGACGAAATGGATAACCTTTTCGCCTTTGATCTGGTCGATCACATCGGCCTGCACGGCCGCACCTGCGATCATTGGCGTACCAATATTGGTGCCAACCATCAGAATTTCATTGAACTGAATTTTTTCGCCGGCATCAGCAGCAAGTTTTTCAACCCGGAGAACATCCCCGCTTTGAACCCGATACTGTTTGCCACCGGTCTTGAGGACCGCAAACATATGCTTTTCCTTCGCATCTCTTTCGCGTTCTGTGGCCCCGGAACCCCGGCGTTTTGGCAAATGCCGCCTGCGAACAGCGCGCCCCCTTAGGGCGTCATTGATAAATCCCTGCGGGTATAAACCCAACAGGAAGTGCGGCTTATCTTGGATGTATGARCCTAAGTCAAGCGGTWTGGRAAGAATTTCGACCTGAAARTTGGCCSRAGTTAATCTGCCAATCCCAGTCGAATATGCCAGTCAGCAATACCTTCGTCAGGATATTCATCAAATTGTTTGTCACCGGGCCGGATGTCGGGCTGAACCCAGTCCGGCTTGCTGCCAAGCATCAGGTGGGTGCGCGCGGGTGGCACTGGCAGTTCAGTATCAATCGCTGACACATGGGGATGCATTTGATCCGGCCAGCGCGGATCCCACAGCCAAAGAGCACTACCGCAAAGCCCGCAGAACTTGCGTTCAGCCCGGCTGATTGTTATCGCGCCTGTCGCCGGATCGCTTCGTTTTGCACTGTAAGAACGAATATTGTCACCACCGGTAACGTTCAGGCTGGAAAATTCRGCGTGGAGATTAATAACAAACTCACCCGCGCCAGCCGTTTTGCGGCAAATCCCACAGTAACAAAGGTTGAATGGGTATGGATATTGCGATTCAACACTGAACTTTACGGCCTGACAATGGCACGATCCCTGTAACAACATTTCGGCTCTCCTCTGACAGGTAAAGTATTGAAACTTGGCCTTGCTACAGCTCTTCGCTGGACATTTCCCGTGCCGCCGCCAGTCCAAGCTCATGGGAAATGGCGTTGAATAACGCATCAAACCCGTCAAACAGCGCATTGTTCAGTGCCTGCCCCTCGGGTGTCTCGGACAGTTTGATATAAAGCATCAATTCTTCATCGCTCAGGGGCGAATAGGCCATCGACAGGAACCCATACAGCCATTCCTGAGTATCTTTGCGTATGTCTGCTTCCTGGCTCCAGACTTCGCGCAGTATCTCTTCATCACTTAATGGGTCCTCATATGCTCCACCATCGACCAGCCCGGTGAAAAATGCGTAATTCGAATTCAGCGCCCCGACCACGTTGCTTTCCAACAGTTTATTCACTTCGATAAACTGGTCGATCAGAGCAATTCTTGGATCATYATCCTYGATCATAGCAGCTACGTGGGCATTGTTTGCCTCATCCACTGCGTCATCCATCAGCGCCAGGCGGGCAGATATTTCCAGCGCGATAATTTCTGCACCCAGTGCGCTTTCAAAAAATCGCGTCAGCAGTTCAACATCTGCAGGTGCAATGCTTTTGGCAAACCCGTTTATGGCGACTTCTTTCATACGGTCAGTGTCGTAAATCCCGGTTACGACAGCCCGCCAGTCACTGCTTACCGGCCCGGGGAACATGCTCTCGGCCAACTCATCGCCATAGGCAATGCCTTCGGCGTGCATTACGTCCACAATTTCAACCAGCCCCAGTGCTTTGCTAAGTCGCTGAACTTCAGGTGTTATTTCTGCCTGTGCCGGCAGAACCATCAGGGTCCAGACGAGCAGCATTGATGTAATTCTAAGCATTGTGCCTCCGCGGGTTTGTGGTTCACTACCTACGCATTTCCAGCCTTGGTTCCAAGGCCGGACGGGTCACATCCGCGATATCAATGTAATTGGGCAAAGATTTCTATTGAACCATAAACCAACTATCGCGTAGACACGCGGCGGTTCGACATGGATCAAACACGGAGAGGTGCCAGAGTGGTCGAATGGGGCGGTCTCGAAAACCGTTGAGCCTTCACGGGTTCCCAGGGTTCGAATCCCTGTCTCTCCGCCAATATATACATGTAACACATTATTTATAATCGATAATTTGTGTATTCTTAAATTGGTATCCCCCAATTACCCCCCCTTTGTATCACCTTCTTTTTTCTAAAAGGTTATCTTTTATTTCTATAGGACAAATCGAGGGGAAAATTTGTGGTAACAAATTCGGTTTGATGGGCGAATTGAGCTAAACGGCCCGGAGCCGCCGTTCGTCGGCCTAAAAATTTACCTTGCTGGCTTTCCGTTTGGGGACATTTGTCGGCCGCGCAGCATCTGGATTTGAATTGGACCGACCAAGCAATCAAGCAATCAAGCAATCAAGCAATCAAGCAATGCGCCGATACGAGATAAAGTAAGACTTTCAACAGCTTCCACCGGCGACAAATGCACACGCTAGGAAGTCCGACCTTGAGTCATTGGCGAGAAATCAACCCCTAAGCAAAATCACCTGAACCGCCTCATCCCAGCCTAGATAAAACACATYCCGATCGCGTATTACCGGGCGGGCCATCACCTTTGGTCGCGCAGAGATCTGCGCCTCTGCTTCCGAATTTTTCAGCCAGTCGTTAAGCGCTCGGTAGTCATTCGAGTTTCGTTCCACCAACCGATCCCCGAACTCTGCAATCAACTCAGCCAATTCAGTCTCGCTCAGAGGTTCTGCACGTACGTCGCGAAAATTGACTTTCTTGCCCGCTGCCTCCAACGCTTTGCGGGCCTTCTGGCAAATCGCGCAGGTGTTCAATCCATAAATTATCATGTCGCAATCTCCTTTGGCGATGGTCCTGCAACGTAATGCATCGACCCTTCCGACCCAGCCATTCGATTCCGTCTAGCTGCCCAGATGTTTCCCAAATACCGACATTGTTGATTGATCTCAACGTCTGCGAGCAATTGCATATCGCGATCTTTGGTCGCCTTCCCGACGCCACATTGCGGCCCGCCAATGCTGGCATTGGAGCGTCAGTAATATATGCACTCCGAGACTCGCCTCATTAGATAGGGTGGCCATCAAAACATCCAGATGGCGCGTGACAAGAGTACACCGTAGTTGGTAGGTATGTCTTCATGAAACATATCCCTAAAGAATCCACGAACGATGCCCTTATTCTGGAATTCCTAAACAAGGGCGGTAAGATCAGCGTCGGCAAAACCAAACCATTGCCAAGCGAGTTGGGCTTGAGCAACAATGCTTGGAACAACAAAATGACTAAAGAAGAAAAGGCCGCGCGCGATAAGAAATGATTTCCATGGCTAATCCAGAGTTTTCTACGCGTTAAACATATGCCTCTTCGGCAATAACGGCCCATAGCTGCCATTCACGTCCATCTCAGGATGCTGCGGTGCGGCCCGTCGAACCGGACTTTCGTGCAGAACGCAGCATTTTTGCTGGCTGAAACGTCGGTTTGCGGACGAAGCGGACATCCTCAGTTCATACTTGAACGTCTGGATTTCGCTAACGAGCGACAAGGGCGTTTCTCATGACCTCCGACAATAGCGCAACTGCTTCAGCTCGGTCGGACGTGCTAGATCGCATCGCATGCATCTCCAAAAAGAAAAGCCCTCCACCATAACATGGCGGAGGGCATCCATACCTTCGTTTGCGTTCCAGGCCCGGTCTTCAGGGCGCGAGACTAGGATACCTTCTTTGCAACCATAAAATAGCTAGATGCACCCTTGAAAATTCCCTCAGTCTCAATGACCTGCAACCTTTCATCATCCATCAGATCGTCCAAGTCTGCACTCTTAAGTTGTCGAATGGGGACCGGGATAACCCCTACCTTTAACAACGCTCTGACCAGCAGAATTTGCAGTGAAACCAAGGCTGATTTTTTGCCGCCCAAGCAAGGTGTTACAGAAATAAACAACCCGCGAGGCTTCAGCAGTTCAACCGTTCTTTGCACAACACTTTCCGGATCAGGCACTGTGTGCAGCATGTTGAATGCTAACACCACATCGAATGAACCATTCTCGAACTCTTCATCGAAGATGTCAGCTTGTTCGAAATCAACGTTGACGACGCCACCTGTTGCGGCCTTTCCCTTTGCAATTTCGATCATCCCGGTTGAAATATCAATCGCGCGCACGCTCTTGACCAAGCCGGAAATCTCGCAGGCCGTCGTGCCTGTTCCACATCCGTAGTCCAACACAATGTCGGTATCCTTCAGATATCTTTTTGTGTTTTCGCGGCTGCGACTATGAATGAACTCAAATTTCTCTTCTGTGTTGTCATAGTTGCTAGCGGATTGATCCCAAAACTTTTCCGATTTGCTCATTCTGTCTTTCCTGTATTTTCAACGTGATCGTGCAGCGCTTCGTCGCAATCGTGAGGGCGGCATCATTGCCTTACTGCGCCTTTTTACTTGCGTGGCCGCCCTTTGTTGCGGGGCCCGGTTTGACAGTCACAATCAGTAGCAACAAAGCCACCCCCCCCCAGACCAGCGGCAAGCAAAAATGGTGCCCCGGAGTGCCAAGTGTTTGCCGATCCCCCGTTTGACAATTGAGAGGCAAAAAGTTGGGCCATCATTGGGAACGAAACCAAAGACGCTAAAGCGCCAATCCGAACACCGTAAGGCCCCAAAAGCTCACTGTCGCGGAACCATGTGCAGCAAGATAAAAACACCCAAGAACATAGCATTCCAACGGTGGAGCGTCTTAATTGTCATAGCTTTTAGTTCCTAGTGAAATTGAAATAATATCAATGGTATCAGCATTCCAATTACCAAAAACGAATACCCAATAGGTCCTGGCTGAATGAGAAACGATTTTTCGGGGCGGCGGGGATTGTAGAAAATGCGAACCAGTCCATCCTCTGTAAGCGGAACGCACGCCCCGTCCATTTCTGATCTTTCGCGCACACTGGGATGCTGATCTGTTTTCCGAGATCGGTAGCTTGGAAGGATAACAACAAA
>NVTR01000051.1 GCA_002732955.1 Marinosulfonomonas sp. | reverse complement strand
AATCTTTATCCTGTGGGGGGGAAGGTATCATGTGTCAGGCCTTTGRCCCCGACGCAAACGCCGGGGCCAGWTGRCGGGCTTACCCGCCGATTTTAAAATCAAGGAACCATTTCTTGTTCAGCGCTTCAATTGTGCCGTCGTCTTTCATTGACTGGATCGCGGCGTTCATTGCTGAAACCAGTTCTGAGCCTTTGGGGTAAATAAAGCCAAAATCCTCGGTACCAAGTGGTGATCCAATGATCTTCAGACCACCATCAGAGGCCGAAACATAACCGTTACCAGCAGTGCCATCAGTCAGCACCAGATCAACGTCGTCGGCTTTCAGCGCCTGAACCGTGGCGCCGAATGTTTCCATCAGCTTGATGCGGGGGTTTGCCTCATCCCCATCCAGCACGTCATAAACGCCGACATAAAACGGCGTGGTACCGGGCTGCGCGGCCATCAACAGGTCCGGGTCTGCGGCAAAACTGGCTGCATCGGTAAAGCGKSTTTCRTCGCCGCGCACCAACATTACCATTTCTGAGCGCATGTAAGGTTCGGAAAAATCTACCATTTCCTTACGGTCATCACGGATGGTGATACCGGTCATGCCCAGATCAAACTGGCCCTCGGACACGGCCGGGATCATCGCGTCCCAGCTGATGTTTTCATAGACCACGGTGATATTTATCCGCTCGGCGATCTCAGCCATCGCGTCATATTCCCAACCGATGGCGTCGCCACTGGCCGGGTCAACGAATTGCAGCGGCGGATAAGCGTTTTCGGTAACAACGACGACTTCCTGACCGCCCAGGTCCGGCAGRTGCGCKGCGGCGTTGGCGGYGAAGGTGAACGCGGCGGTKGTAATGGCTGCAATTGTGGTGAGCAGTTTCATNTKKKGTTCCCCCCTTTGGGATTCTGTGTACCGGGCGAGATTAGTGCCAGTTGTGCGAGCGTGACAAGGGGGTCGTTACTGGACCGATTCAAAGCTGCCAGATATTGTATTCGAGTTTCTTGGCCCGCTCGATGAACGCATCAATATTGCCAATGCCCCACTGGTTACTTACGGCAATTGTTGAATCCGCAAGTTGGATCAACTGATCCGGTTTGACAAAATGCCGCTTACGGCCATTTTTGTCCTCCTCGATTTTCTGAAATGCCTTTTCAGATAAGACAAATATTTCATGCGAGCCAATGTTGGGGAATTTTTGTCGCATCTCGGCAAAACTCATTTGCACATTGTTACCGGAGAAATGCTTCATGACTGCCAGAACCAACTGTCCCTTGCCGTATTTCTGGCCTTGAAAATCGTATTTTGATTTGTCTTTGTCCGCGAGCGCATTTTTAAAATAGGTGTCGGTTGCCACATAAACCTGTCCACCCTCGCCCCGGAAACGCTGGATTGTCAGGGCAGCTATGGGCACGCCGTCTACCGAATACCCGGAGGAAATTTTGTCAGCGAGTTGCCGTGAAATCGACGCGCCCGCCAGAACGCCTATCCATTTCGAGTTTTCCTTGATTTCAGCCGAAAGGCCAAAATCGGCCTCAAGTACCTTTTCCTTGGTTTTCAGATAATCCTCAAGTTGTTCAAGGTGGGTATTGTCCAATTCCCCCAGTTTCAGTTCGACGATGCCGATAAATTCACCTGTGTACGTTACAAGTAAGTCAATTCGGCCATCGGTATCCCGGCTCGTCCTTGCCTGCTTCACGGCCAATTCTTCGCAGATTATTTCCGCGTCACAGAATGTATCATCTAATGCCAATACACCTTCATTTTCAATCAAATATGATTGCATGGATAGTTCCCGTTTGAAGCCAAACGGTGTGAGAGTTTCGGCATTGGCTGTAAGATGTCTTAAAATACGCATTTCAACTTCTGAAATCTATTTGTGATTTTTTGCAATTGGCACGAGATTTAGGTGTAAGCGGGCCAAGTGACAAGGGCGGGGGATCATGAAAATTCTGGTTGCGGGAAGTGCCGGGCATCTGGGGGAAGCGCTGATGCGGGCCTTGCCCGGATTGGGGCACAGATATCTGCCGGCCAGCCCAGTGGCGGCGATCTGGCCCGCGCGGTGGGGATCAGGGGCTACCATGGCGCGGCTTTTACCGATGGCATTTACCCGGTTGAGTGAAATTTTTCGTCGGCTGGCGGGTATGTTTTCAGTGGCCCATTTTGGCGTGATCCACAGCGCCGGTTGAAATGTCGATATCGGCCGCGCCGCTTTCCTCAAGGCATTTCAATTCAAGTTGCAGGGTGGAAAACATAAAGCCGTACTTGTCTTTCAGCAGCTTGTGGGCGGCTTCCAACACCGTTGTCTGATCAACCCCCTCATACAGCAAAATATGCGCCGAGAACACGTATTTGCCGCTGGTCAGCGCCCAGGCATGCATATGGTGAATGTCTTTCGCCCCGTCCAGTTTCGCCAGATCAGCGGCCACATCCACCAGATCAATGTCTTCGGGGGTGCCGTCCATCAACAGGTGCGTCGCTTCCGACATTATCCCCCAGCTGGCCCAGAGCAGCACGAAGCCAAAGCCGATGCCAAGGATCGGGTCAATCGCCAGAAAGCCGGTGAATTTGATCACCAAGGCGGCGACAATGATGATCAGGCTGCCGACAAAKGTTTGCAGRATGTGCCAGTARGCGCCTTTGATRTTCAGGTCATCGCCCTGTTGTTTAAACAGCAGGGTCAGGGAAATCACTTCGGTCACCAGCCCCCCGGCGGCAACCCAAAGCATCGGGCCRGTTTCCAGTKCWATCGGGTTGTTCAGGCGCATGATGCCCATGACGATCACCAGAATSGCCATGATCARMAGGAAMGCRCCRTTGGTCAGTGCGCCRATAATYTCSGCSCGRTACCARCCGAAACTTTTGCGCCCGTCCGCGGGKCGKCGGGCWATGCGSGCSGCGATGATGGCCAGCACGATGCCCCCAACGGCGGAAAACGTGTGGAACGCGTCTGAGATCACCGAGACCGAGCCGGTCCAGAGGCCGATGCCCAGTTCAATGATGAAATAAATGCCGGTCAGCCATGCCGAAATGGTCAGCGCGCGCCCGGAGCTGGGCAGGTGGCCGGCATGGCCGGACGAACGCTTGCCAGGGTTTTTCGGGTGGTCGGTATGGTCTTGCATGGGACACCTTGGGGTTGTTGGTACGGCCAACTTAGTGGTTCCAGTGACTGGAAGGTCAAGGTGGGGATTAGATTTTTCCCGATGGCGCGGCACAGATCGCGCAATCGGGCGATTTCTTGAGCTTCATCACCCGGTTTTCRCCATAGAGCGCATCATAAATCAGCATCCSGCCACGCAGCCCYTCSCMSGCCTGCGTGATCTCTTTAATCGCCTCSACCGCCATCATYGARCCRACMACGCCGGGCAGCGGGCCGATTACCCCGGCTTCAGCGCAGTTCGGTGCGAGGCCCGGCGCGGGGGCTTTGGGGAAAATACAGGCATAACAGGGGCCGCCGCTGGCCGGGTGAAAGGTGGAAACCTGACCCTCCCATTGCGACAACGCCCCGGATATCAGCGGTATTTTCAGCGCCACACAGGTGCGGTTCACCAGATAACGGGTTTCGAAATTATCGCAGCCGTCCAGCACCAGATCGTAGTCTTTGAACAGGTCTTCGGCCATGTCGGCTTCCAGCCGACGGTTATAGGGTCGCACGGTTATGTGGGGGTTTTGGGCGAGCATTTCTTTCTGCGCCGAAAACACCTTGGGCATACCGATGCTGGCATCCTTGTGGATCACCTGACGCTGCAGGTTGGAATTATCCACCACATCGTCGTCAATCACCCCGATGGTGCCAACCCCGGCGGCGGCCAGATATTGCAGCACGGGCGCGCCAAGACCGCCTGCGCCGATCACCAGAACCCGGGCGGCTTTCAGGCGTTTTTGCCCGGGGCCGCCGATTTCGCGCAGCACGATGTGGCGGGCGTAGCGTTCCAGCTCAACGTCCTGAAATGTGTCGGACCTTACGGTGTCGCTGCCGGTTGCGCGCGTTTTCATTGCGCCCAGAAACTTTTGATAACCCCAGACCAGCGCCACGACGCCGCCAAGGATCAGCCACCCCGCCAGACTTCCCCCTAAAGACAGGCGAATGCTGTTGTTTTCAGGGAATATCAGATAGGCCAGCAACACGGCGATATAGAGCATCCCGAGCATTAAAACCCGCGCCGTTACAGGCGCTTTCATCATGTGGCCAAGCCCCCAAAGCCCGGCGGCGATGATCAGAACCCAGATCATCAGCCCTGCCCGGTTGAGCCAAATCCACCAGCACCCCGGCTGGTATCGGTCAGTGAGCCGGATACTTCAAATTTCGCCTGCGCGACCGGTGCCACAATCATCTGGGCAATGCGCTCTCCGTGGCTGATGCGATAGCCTTTGTCGCCAAGATTTATCAACAGAACCCCGACCGGCCCGCGATAATCGCTGTCAATCGTGCCCGGTGAATTCACCAGCGTCAGCCCGTGTTTAAACGCCAGCCCCGAGCGCGGCCTGATCTGCGCCTCAAAGCCAGCCGGGATTTCCATGCGGAACCCGGTGGGAAAAATACAGCGCGCCATTGGTTTCAGCTCATAGCCTTCTTCACGCACCTCGGGTGGGAAATTCACCCGCAGATCAGCCCCGGCWGARCCGCTGGTYTCATAGCYRGGCAATTCAAGGCTTTCATCCGCCCAGTGGTCCCAGAAAAGCTTGATAACCGGCATTTATTCCCCCACCTTCTTCTGTTCAAAAATACTCGCGCCGCAGGCTCCGGGGGCGCAACTAATTCACCAGTTTCTCTGCAATCCGCGCCGCCAGCCGCGCGGCAACCTGATCTTTCGACATCCTGGGCCAGTCCTCGGCCCCGTCGCCACTTAGCAGCGTCACATCGTTTTCATCGCCACCCATGATCCCGGTGGCCGGGGACACATCATTGGCCACAATCCAGTCACAGCCTTTACGTTTCAGCTTGGCACGCGCGTTCTTCAACACGTCATCGGTTTCGGCGGCAAAGCCCACCACCAGAGCGGGGCGACCCTTTTTCATCGCTGAAACCGTCGCCAGAATATCCGGGTTCTCGGCCAGTTCCAGCTTTGGCACCCCGSYYTTACCCTTTTTGATCTTGCYYTTRGMSGCMGACACSACRTGCCARTCSGCCACSGCSGCYACAAAYACTGCCGCTTCGGCAGGWAGYGYRYCTTGAACCGCCGTCAGCATCTCACGAGCRCTTTCAATGCGCACCACTTTCACCCCTGCCGGGGCWGRYACATCCGCGGGGCCAGTAATAAAAGTCACATCCGCCCCCAGTGCAGATAGTGCGCGCGCTATTGCTGTGCCCTGCGCACCACTGGAACGATTGGCGATATAACGCACCGGGTCAATCGGTTCATGGGTYGGGCCKGAGGTTACCAGAATRTGRCRCCCTTTTAGCGGCCCRTCDGCCAGYACVKYTTCVGCSGCKGCGACWATTTCCAASGGTTCCGCCATCCGGCCGGGGCYGTATTCACCGCAGGCCATGTCGCCCTTATTTGGACCCACAAAATGGATGCCGTCACCTTTTAGCGTCGCMACATTACGCTGATTGGCGGCGTGTTGCCACATCCGCACATTCATTGCCGGGGCGACCAGAACCGGTTTATCGGTGGCCAGCAGCAGTGTGGACGCCAGATCGTTTGCGTGGCCACCTGCCATCTTTGCCATCAGATCAGCCGTGGCCGGTGCGACAATCAACAGATCACCCGCGCGTGACAGCTCAATATGGCCCATCTCGGCCTCATCCGTCAGATCGAACAGGTCGCTATAGACTTTTTCGGCSGATAAAGCGGATGCGCTGAGCGGGGTCACGAACTGCGTTGCCGCGGCTGTAAGAACCGGGGTGACGCTGGCACCACGTTCGCGCAGCCGCCGGATCAGATCGAGCGACTTAAAGGCAGCTATACCGCCGCCAATGATCAGAACTATGCGTTTGCCAGCCAGCATACCGGGCCTCATTCACCGTTTCAGGGGAATGATTAGGCATCAAAGCGGCCAAATTCAACCATTTTAGCGTTTATGCGGGGGCGGCAGATAAAGTTCGGGAAATGCCATTCAGCCAAGGAATTCATGGGCTTCACCGGGTCCGTCCTGCAAAATCTCTCGCATCTTGCCCAAAGCCACGGTTTCCACCTGACGTATTCTTTCCTTGGACAGGCCCAGTTCCAGCCCGAGACTTTCCAATGTGCGGGGCTTTGCGCGCAGTTTTCGTTCCTGCAAAATGAACCGCTCACGCGYRCTMAGSCGCATCAKSGCCCCSGCCAGAACCGCCCGCAWRGCCAGTAAATCATGGYTTTCTTCTACCRTTTSWGCCGCCTGCGGGGTATCGTCCTGCAACAGATCAATCCATTCGCGGCTGTCATCTTCGCCGGCGCGCACCGCGTTTAGCGAAAAATCTCCRCCAGACAGACGCCCTTCCATCATTTCGACGTCAACCAGCGGCACGCCAACTTGCGACGCGATCATTTGATGTATCTGGTGGCGGTCRAGGTTTTCGCCGCGTTTGCCGGCTTCGCGTTCCAGCTGCGACTGCACCCGGCGCATGTTGAAAAACAGTGACTTTTGCGASGATGTAGACCCGGTGCGCACCATCGACCAGTTGCGCATCACATAGTCCTGAATYGACGCCCTGATCCACCAGACGGCGTAGGTGGAAAACCGCACCTCACGGTCCGGGTCGAACTTGTCGGCRGCTTTCATCAGCCCGACGCTGGCCTCTTGKATCAGGTCATTCATCGGAGCACCGTAGCGYTTGAATTTCGACGCCATCGAWATYGCCAACCGCATATAGGCGGTGATCAGGCGGTGCAGGGCGGCTTCATCGCGCTGGTCGCGCCAAGCGTAACAAAGGTCGCGTTCGGTTGCAGCATCGAGCATTTCGGCCCGCATCGCGCGGCGGGAAAAGCTCTGATCAGACAGTCCACCAAGTGTCATTTTACCCCTCCWGWYCRGCAARAATTGTCAYATCGTCCTTTTCATTASGTGGTYATYCCTGCTAGCAAATGTTAGCACAGCAACTACAAACAAAGCCTCACAATCATGTTCCCGAAAGTTACCCTGATCCTTGGCGGCGCGAGTTCCGGCAAATCCAGCTATGCTGAAGCGTTGGTGAAATCCGCYGGGCGCTCGCTGGTGTATGTCGCGACAGCGCAGGCACGGGACGATGAAATGAGGGCACGAATATTGCGGCATACGGATGCCCGTGGCGATGAATGGCGTACCGAAGAAATTCCGATGCATGTGGCAGTCGCATTGGGTGGATATTTCGCCGGGGACGCTGTTCTGTTTGATTGCGCCACGATGTGGCTGACCAATCATTTTATGGGCAAAAGTGACTTAAAGGCCGAACAGGACACGTTGATCAACGCGCTGGCCAGTTGCGCGGCCCCGGTGGTGGTCGTTTCAAACGAAGTTGGCCTTGGCGGCGTCCCCGGCAACAAATTRGCGCGCCGGTTCGGGCAGGCGCAGGGGGCGTTGAATATCGCCCTGGCGGCGCAGGCTGATCTGGTTGTGCAGGTCACGGCAGGTCTGCCAATGGTGCTGAAAGGWAAGTTGCCGCGATGACCAGYTGGTGGTGGGTSCGCCATGGCCCGACCCATGAGAAGGCRTTTGTTGGCTGGCGCGATGTTCCGGCAGACCTGTCTGACACTGCGCAGATCGCGCGCCTGAACGCGCATCTGCCGGATGACGCATTGCTGGTGTCCAGCGACCTGATCCGTACAATTGCTACGGCGGACGCCATTGGTGGGAACCGCACCCGCCTGCCCCATGCCCGCGCCATACGGGAACTGAATACCGGCGACTGGGATGGGATGCAATTTGAAGATGTCGCGGCGCGCGACCCGGAACTAAGCCGCGCATTCTGGGAAACCCCCGGCGACATTATCGCGCCCAATGGCGAAAGCTGGAACATGYTRGCRSGSCGYATYGCGCCGTTTGTGGATGATTTGAATGCCAGCCACCCGGATCGYCATATCGTGGCGGTCGCCCATCTCGGGGTGATACTGACCCAGATTGAATTAGCCGGAAACATCAGYGCCTATCRGGCMATCGGCCACAGCATCGGTAACCTGTCGGTSACSCGGATGGAYTGGGAYGGGTCAGGCTGGCAGCTTGGGGYGGTTAATYAYCTRCCTTGAGGGGGCTGAAAGCCGGTCCATCACTTCTGTTGATGGAAAGTTTCAAAAACCCTGATTTTACTCAAGTCTTGCCGCCGCCTACCCTGCGGCAATGGTATATGATCTGATAATTGGTGACCGCACGTTTTCCAGCTGGTCACTGCGTGGCTGGCTGATGTTTGARAAATTCRRCRTMCCCTAYCGCACCCAAATGACCGGGCTGTATTCCGGCACAATGAAGCAGGATCTGGAGCCGCTGGCCCCGGCGCGGCTGGTGCCAGTGATGCGCACCCCTGAAGGTGACGTTGTTGGCGAAACGCTGGCGATGGCGGAAACACTCGCTGAGCGTCACCCGGATGCCGGGTTGTGGCCTGCGGACCCGTCCGCCCGTATRYTGGCSCGCTGGSTGGTRGCAGAAATGCACGCCGGGTTTGGGGCGTTGCGAAACGATTGCCCGATGCAATTACTGTATCAGTTTCAAAGGTTTAAGCCGACTGCGGATGTGCTGGGCGATCTGGACCGGGTGCAGGAACTGTGGTCACTCGCTCGTTTGCACCACGGCGATGGCGGGCCTTGGTTGTTTGGTGAWTATTCCCTTGCGGACGTGTTTTATGCGCCGGTCGCGGCGCGCATTGCTGGTTATGGATTACCGGTTGGGGCGGATGCCGCCAGCTATGTGGCGCTGCACCTTGAAGACACAGCATTTCGGCAGTGGCGCGCCATNGGGGGCGACAAAAAGCTATGATCCGGTACCCTATGCGCTGGACTTGCCAAATATAGAGTGGCCGGGGCCGGTTGCCCTGGGCGCCAAACCGGTGGGCAATGGGCCAGGTGAGAATTCAACCTGYCCCTATTCCGGCAAWCCAGTWACSCATTATCTGGAACTGGAGGGCCGGGTTTTTGGCTTTTGTAACGCCTTTTGCCGTGACAAAACTGTGTCAGACCCCGGTGCATGGCCTGATTTCATGAAACTTTACCATTCATAAACCAATTTCCCATTACCCGTTAACCAAGGTTATTGGCGGAATGGTTAATGGTTGCGAAGGCCTACACGGTTGCATTTGAAGGGGTAGAGGCGMGGATCGTCGAAGTGCAATGCGCCGTCACCCCCGGGCTGCCGTCGTTTTCTATCGTCGGATTGCCGGACAAGGCGGTGTCCGAAGCACGCGAACGGGTGCGCTCAGCAATGTCCGCCCTTTCGATTGCATTGCCGTCAAAACGCATCACGGTGAACCTGTCACCGGCGGACTTGCCTAAAGAGGGCTCTCATTTTGATYTGCCGATTGCGATGGCGTTGCTGGCGGCTTTGGAAATTGTGCCGGCTGARGACATCGAACATACGGTGGCCCTGGGGGAACTGTCGCTTGATGGATCGCTGGTCGCGGTCATGGGCGCACTGCCCGCCGCGATGGCCGCGGCAGAACAGGGCCGCGCGCTGTTATGCCCTTTGGCCTGCGGCGCTGAAGCGGCGTGGGTAGGTGCGACGCAGGTTCTGGCTGCGCAATCCCTGACGGCAGTGATCCAGCATTACACCGGCCAGTTGCCACTGGTCCCGGCTGATCCCGGTGAGGTCAAACAAGTCGCCAGCACCCGCGATCTGCTGGATGTTAAAGGTCAGGAACGGGCCAAGCGAGCGCTGGAAATAGCGGCAGCGGGTCGGCATCATTTATTGATGGTTGGGTCGCCCGGTTCCGGAAAATCCATGCTGGCGGCGCGTCTGCCCGGTATTTTGCCGCCTTTGTCAGCGATTGAGGCGCTGGAAACCTCAATGATCCATTCGCTGTCAGGTATTCTGGAYGARGGCGGCATTTGCCGGGATCGCCCGTTTCGCGAACCGCATCACACCGCGTCCATGGCGGCAATTGTGGGGGGTGGCAAAGGTGCCAAACCCGGTGAAATATCGCTGGCGCATAATGGTGTGTTGTTCATGGATGAATTCCCCGAATTCCCCCGCGCAGTGCTGGAAACCCTGCGCCAACCCATCGAGACCGGTGAAATCGTGGTATCGCGCGCCAATGCCCATATCCGCTATCCCTGCCGGTTCATGCTGGTGGCGGCAGCGAACCCCTGCAAATGTGGCTATCTGGCCGATCCGGGCCGGGCCTGCACCCGCGCTCCGGTCTGCGGCGAAGACTATCTGGGGCGGATTTCAGGGCCATTGATGGATCGGTTTGATCTGCGGGTAGAAGTCCCGCCGGTGGCCTTTTCGGACCTTGATCTGCCCCAAAGCGGTGAACCGACGGCAGATGTTGCCGCCCGGGTGCGTGCCGCGCGCGATATTCAGGCGGCCCGGTTCGCGGATATCCCCGGTGCGCGGGTGAATTCCGACGCCGAGGGCAGCCTGTTGGAAAAGGTCGCCACCCCGGACTCGGACGGTAAAGACCTGCTGATCCGGGTAGCCGAAAAGTTCGGCCTGTCGGCGCGCGGTTACCATCGGGTGCTACGGGTGGCGCGCACAATTGCTGATCTGGAGGGTGCCAACAAAGTGCAAAAAACCCATGTCGCTGAGGCGGTCAGTTTCCGCTTGGCYCTGCGCGAAAGCCGAGTACCTGCGTGATAAACCCGGCGGTGGTTTCTAAAGCAACGCGCGATTCTTCCAGCCAGCCATCGARWWGAYNGYMAGMYRTGGGGGGCGTCGGGCCACTGATCGAGTGTCACCGAAACGCCTTGCGCTTTCAGGTGTTCGGCCATCCGCAAACAGTCATCCCGCAGGATTTCTGTGGCGGAAAACTGGATGAAAACCGGGGAACAGCCCGAAAAATCRGCGAATAGWGGCGAWATWCCGGGRTCTGWYGGGTCCGCCCCGGCGGTATAATAATCGCGCAGTTCTTCAATTCTGGACGCCGGTAGCAGCGGGTCGTTTTGTTTGTTTTCGTGCAATGACGCCCCGCTCAGCGTCAAATCGGTCCACGGAGAAAACACGAACGTCCCCGCCGGTATGCGCCCGGACTGGCAGAGCTTGGCGAGCAGCGCCAAAGCCAGTCCGCCCCCGGCACTGTCTCCGCCAATTACAATGTCAGAAGGGTGATAGCCCTTGTTTTCAAGCACCTGAAACGCCGCTTCTGCATCACGCAGCGCCGCCGGATACGGGTTTTCCGGGGCCAGCCGGTAGCTTGGTGAAAAAACCCGCAGCCCGGTCAGGCGCGACAGGCGGGCCGTCAGGGTACGGTGGGTTTCGGGACTGCCCACCACAAATCCACCGCCATGCAGGTATAGAACAACCTGACGCGGCCGGACTCTGCCACAGGACACCCAGAGTGCCGGGCGCATTTCACCGTCGCTTAAAAATTCTTCCGGCAAAAACAGGGAATAAGGCGGGACATTAAAACCATGTCGCGCCGCGTGGGCAAAATTTATACGCGCTTTCACCGGGTCATTCATTGTGCGCAGGTGGGGTTTGGCCACCAACCGCATCCCAACCATAAGGGCGCGCAGCAGCGGGCTCATTACACTGCTCGCCTAGCCTCAATCGCATCCCAGATATGCGCGGCCACATTGGTGCCGTCAAAGCGTTCCAGTTCCTGAATGCCGGTGGGCGAGGTCAGGTTTATCTCGGTCAGGTAATTACCGATTACGTCGATGCCGACAAATATCTGGCCCTTTTCGCGCAGCAATGGGCCAATAGCATCGCATATTTCGCGGTCGCGCACCGTCAGACCGATCTTTTCCGCCTTACCGCCGACATGCATGTTTGAACGGGTTTCACCGGGTTTGGGCACCCGGTTTATTGCACCGACGGGTTCGCCATCAATGATAATGATCCGCTTGTCGCCRTTTGACACRTCYGCGAGGAATTTYTGSGCGATMAGGGGTTCATTGTTGATGCTGGTAAACAGTTCATGCAGCGAGGACAGGTTTTTGTCGTCCGGTCCGAGGCGAAATACCCCGGCACCACCGTTGCCGTAGAGCGGCTTTAGGATGATGTCGATGTGTTCGTCTTTGAAAGCGCGGATGGTATCCAGATCGCGGGAAACTGTAGTCGGGGGGATAAGGTCGGGAAACTGCAAAACCAACAGTTTTTCTGGATAATTGCGCACCCAAAACGGATCATTCACCACCAGTGTCGCGGGATGGATCATGTCCAGCAGGTGTGTCGAGGTGATATAGCCCATGTCAAAGGGTGGGTCCTGACGCAGCCAAACGACATCCCAATCCGCCAGATCAACCTGAACCTCGTCGCCAAGGCTGAAATGGTCGCCCCTTAGCGCGCGCACCTCGAGCGGCCAGCCCCGGGCTGTCACCCGGCCGTTTTGAAACGCCAGCTTATCGGGTGTGTAGTAAAATAGCTGGTGCCCGCGTGCCTGYGCTTCCAGAGCAATGCGAAACGTGCTGTCGGCGTCAATGTCGATTGGGCCGATCGGGTCCATCTGGATCGCGATTTTCAACKGCATGTTCACCCCTTTGCTGCGTCATCCAATACATGGCGCAGCAAGTGAGCGGGTTCAATGACCGAAAGCGTTTTCGATGATTTCGATGTTGCCGGAGCCGTTGACCAGCGCCACATCAATGCGTGACTGGGTATCCAGTCCCTGCGGTGTCCCGCCCAGAAATTCGCCCGCCGTATTGTAAATGCGCTGCAACTGGCGCTGGGTCAGACGTTCCACAGCCCGAGCAAAATCACGCGCCTTTTTGACTTCGATAAAGATAAACCCGTGGCGATCCTTGGCAATCAGAYCAATTTCGCCACCCYTACCACGCCAGCGATGGCCACATATTTCATAGCCGCGCCGCTGGTAGTCTGCTGCAACCTGATCTTCGGCTGCAAGGCCACCGTAATAAGAAACTGCACCACTCATTTGTCTTTTCCTATTCCCAGAGCCGCCTGATACACCTGTCGGCGTGGCAATTTTAACTGTTCAGCCACAAAAGCAGCGGCATCTTTGACRGTCATCGTTTTCAAAGCCCGTTCTAAGGCAACATTTACGTCCTGTTCATTTGCACCGGTACGTTTTCGGTCTACGACAACGACGATTTCACCTTTTAGCACCCGATCCGTTAGCAAATGGTTTAACTCATCCAGTGTCCCGCGCAAAACCTCTTCGAACTTTTTGGTTAATTCCCGACAGACCGCTGCCCGGCGTTCCCCCCCTAATTCTGAAGCCATATCCGCCAAGGATTTATGAATACGCTTTGGGCTTTCGTAAAACACCAATGTGGCAGGCACTTCTGCCATTTCAGCAAAAAACCGTCGCCGTGCGCCGCTGGCATTCGGGGCAAATCCGGCAAACAAAAACCGGTCCGTCGGCAAGCCCGCTATTGTCAGCGCCGCAATTACCGCCGAGGGCCCCGGCGCGCTGGTGACGTTGAACCCGGCGGCAATTGCCTCGCGTGCCAGTACAAAGCCCGGATCTGCCACCATTGGCGTTCCGGCCTCTGACACATAGGCCACCGACTTGCCGTCACTTAGTGCCTGCAACAGTCGTGGCCGCACCGCTGCGCCATTGTGATCATGGTAAGCAATCACCGGCCGTCCGTTCAACGCAACCCGATGTATTTCCATCAGTTTTCGCGCTGTTCTGGTATCCTCAGCCGCAATMAYATCYGCNWSACNCCAGCACATCCAGCGCGCGCAGCGTGATGTCGCGCGCACTGCCAATCGGGGTCGCTAYGAAATACAGGCCCGGTTCCAGCGGGCGGATATCGGCGTTCATGTCGCACCCGCTTGATTGTGGCGTTTACTAAGCTCAGGGTATTGCATAATGTTCTACCGGTGTTGTGTTGCCCTCAGGGAGTAAGGATAAGTTCCATGTTTTTCCGAAAATCAGCCAGCCGCAAGGTGTTGGCGCGTATAAGTTTGATATTTTTTGCCACCTTTCTGGCCGCCTGTGACCCAACTGCCTTTGGCAACGGGCCGACAATCAACYTGAACAAGCCAATACCGGTGGCACTGCTGGTGCCGGGTGGATCGGAAAATTCGGGCGATGCCGTTCTGGCCGCTAGTCTGGAAAACGCCGCACGTCTGGCGATTGCAGATTTGCAAGGGGTGCAGATTGATCTGCGGGTCTATAACACCGCCGGTAATGCCGGGATTGCCGCTGATATGGCCTCAAAGGCGGTCAATGAAGGCGCCAAGATCATCATTGGGCCGGTATTTTCACAATCGGCTGCGGCTGCCGGTGCCGCTGTAGCGAACCGCAATGTAAATCTGCTGGCGTTTTCCAACAACACATCCGTTGCSGGGGGCAACGTGTTTATCCTGGGGCCGACATTTCAAAACACCGCCAACCGGTTGGCGCGTTTTGCGGTTAGCCGCAGTAAAAGCAATATTCTGATCATCGCCGGACAAGACCCGGCCGAAACCGCCGGCAGTGACGCCATCAGCCGCGCTATTGCAAATAGTGGCGGCAGTATTGCCGGGGTCAGCACGTTTGAGGTTTCGCAACGCGGTGTGATCAATGCCATCCCGCAAATATCCGAAGATGCGCGCAATAGTGGGGCGCAGGCGATATTTCTGACCTCTGGCAACTCGGGTGCGTTGCCGTTTCTGGCGCAGTTGTTGCCCGAAAACGGGCTGGACCCGGCTGAAATCCAGTATATCGGCTTGCAACGCTGGGATATCCCCACCACCGCCCTGACCCTGCGGGGTATGCAGCAGGGCTGGATCGCGTTACCTGATCCGAACCTGAGCGCCGTCTTTCAGAGCCGCTATAACGCGGCTTACGGCACCAATCCGCACCCGATTGCCGGTTTGGCCTATGACGGGATTGCCGCCATCGGCGCGCTGGCAGCCAATGGTCAGAGCGACGCGCTTACCCGTGGCGCGCTGACCCAGGCATCTGGTTTTGTCGGGGTGAACGGGGTGTTCCGCCTGCTGGCGGATGGCACCAATGAACGCGGCCTTGCCGTTGCGCAAATTCAGGAAAGTCAGGTGGTTGTAATTGACCCAGCCCCAACAAGCTTTGGCGCCGCCGGTTTCTGAGCGCGCACAACTATTTGAATTGCCAAAGGCGCCGGGTAACATGATTTGCCCGGCGTCCGAGCTATTTGATTTTAACTATGTTCGGGGTGAAATTGAGCGGGCCGTAAAAGATGCACCCGATCAAAAAACCATCCGTAAGGCGACCGTGGAAGCCCTGCAAACCGCTAATGCCAGGGGTCGCGCCGCCATTGCCGAGGCTTTCAACGCTGACCCGACCAATGCCAAACCCGCTCACCGGGCCTATGCCTACCTGACTGACTGCATCATCCACATCGTTCTGGACGTCGCCACCCGCCACCTGCATCCACTGTTGGTGGCCACCAAATCCGAACGTCTGGCCTTGCTGGCGGTCGGCGGATACGGGCGCGCTGAAATGGCGCCGCATTCGGATGTCGATCTGCTGTTCCTGACGCCCTATAAAATGACCGCCTGGGCCGAGAGCGTGATTGAAAGCATGCTCTATATTCTGTGGGATYTGCACCTGAAGGTTGGCCAGTCGACCCGYACYGTYAAGGACTGCATYCGGYTGGGGCGCGAGGATTACACCATTCGCACCGCCCTGCTGGAGCACAGGTTTCTGGAAGGTGACGCGGAACTGGCCCACGAGCTAAGCACCAGCCTGCGCAAAGATCTGTTTAAAGGCACCGGGGCTGAATTTATCGAAGCCAAGCTGGCAGAGCGCGCGGTGCGCCACGTCAAGCAGGGYGGCCAGCGTTATATGGTGGAACCCAAYGTSAAAGAGGGCWWWKRYGSKBKSSRYKRWSYRCRATCRYYRNACTGGATTGATAAATAYGTCCAHGABGTCAAAAGCACCGCCGAACTGGTGCGCCTTAAGGTGTTCACGCAGGTTGARTACGATGAGTTTGAGGCGGCYGARAATTTCCTGATGGCRGTGCGCACCCATCTGCAYCTGATCACCAATCGCGCAACGGATAAGCTGACATTTGACATGCAGGTCGAGGTAGCAGCGCGCATGGGGTACACGGATCAAGACGGGCGGCGTGCGGTGGAACATTTCATGCAGGACTATTTTCGCCATGCAACCCATGTGGGCGAACTGACCCGGATTTTCCTGACGTCGCTGGAAGAAAACCATCTGAAAAAAGAACCCCGTCTGGTGGGGTTTTTCCGGCGTCGCAAAAAGGTGCGCGAAGGCTGCAAGGTGGTGCAGAACCGCCTGACGGTCACCAATGAAAAGCGCTTTCTGAAAAACCGGTTGAACCTGCTTTGCATCTTTGATGAGGCGCTGCGCACCGGGTTGTTGTTGCACCCGGATGCGATGCGGATGATTTCCGCAAATCTGGATTTGATTGATGACAACGTGCGCAACGACCCCGAAGCGGCCAAAGTCTTCATGGGGCTTTTACTGAAACACGGCAACCCGGAACGCGCGTTGCGCCGGATGAATGAGCTGGGGGTGCTGGCGACATTTATCCCGGAATTTGAACCGATTGTGGCGATGATGCAGTTCAATATGTACCATTCCTACACAGTGGATGAGCACACAATTCAGTGCATTTCCACGCTGGCGCAGATTGAACGCAATGAGCTGGTGGAAGAACTGCCGATCGCCAGCGGTATTCTGAAATCGGGGGTAAACCGCAAAGTGCTGTACGTGGCGCTGCTGGTGCATGATCTGGGTAAGGGCCGGGTTGAGGATCATTCAATCCTGGGCGCTAAACTGGCCCGCAAGATCGCGCCGCGTCTGGGGTTGAAGCCGGATGAATGTAAAACTGTCGAATGGCTGGTGCGTAACCATTTGCTGATGTCCGATGTGGCGCAGAAACGCGATATTTCCGACCCGCGCACCGTGCGCGATTTTGCCAAGGCGGTGAAAACCCGCGCCCGGCTGGACCTGCTGACCGTRCTGACGGTGTGTGACATCCGCGCTGTTGGTCCGACAACGTGGAACAACTGGAAGGCGGTTTTGCTGCGCAATCTTTATGGCCATTGCCGGGACGCGCTGGATACCGGGCTGGAAGAGGTTAACTTTAAGGGCAGTTCGGACATTGCCAAAAAGGCATTGCGTAAGGCGCTGACAGGTTGGGATAAGAAAGAACTGCGCAAGGAAACAGCGCGCCATTACAACCCCTATTGGCAGGGTCTGCCCACGTCCGCCCACGCGGTGATCGCTGGCCTGCTGCGCGGTATTGGCGTTGATGAGATCAAGATCGATCTGTTCCCCGATCTGGACCGYGACGCTACCCGCGCGGTGTTTGTATTGGCCGATCATCCGGGTATTTTTTCCCGCCTTGCCGGGGCTCTGGCACTGGTTGGTGCAAATGTAGTGGACGCGCGCACCTATACGTCGAAAGACGGCTATGCGACGGCTGTTTTCTGGGTGCAGGATCTGGAGGGCCACCCCTACGCCAAGTCGAAACTGACCCGGCTGCGCAGCATGATCACCAAGACGCTAAAGGGTGAAGTGCTGGCCAAAGAGGCAATGAAAGAGCGCGACAAGATCAAGAAGCGCGAACGCGCATTCAAGGTGCCGACCACGATCCTGTTCGATAACGAAGGCAGCGAGATTTACACAATCATCGAAGTCGATACCCGCGACCGCCCCGGCCTGCTGTTTGATCTGACCCGCACGCTGGCGGATAACCACGTTTATATTGCGTCGGCTGTGATCGCGACCTACGGCGAACAGGTGGTGGATACGTTTTATGTGAAAGATATGGTCGGGGTGAAATTCCATTCTGAGGCGCGCCAGATTGCGCTGGAGAAAAAGCTGATCGACGCCATTGAACAGGGCGCCAAAAGGGCGCGGGTCTGATGTCGCGGCCCCGTCTGATAAAGGGTTTCCTGACCGTTGGCATCTGGACCATGGCCAGCCGGGTCATGGGMTTTGTGCGTGATATCCTGATCGCCGCCTACCTTGGTGCCGGGCCAGTGGCCGAGGCGTTTGTAGTGGCGTTTTCCCTGCCCACGATGTTTCGCCGCCTGTTCGCTGAGGGCGCGTTTAACATGGCGTTCATCCCGCTGTTTTCCAAAAAAGTGCAAAGCGGTAACGGGTCGCTGGAATTCGCCCGCGACGCGTTTTCTGGTCTGGCGACAATCCTGATCATATTCACCCTGGCCGCGCAGGTTTTTATGCCGTGGTTTGTCTGGGCGATGGCCAGCGGCTTTGTCGGCGACGGGCGTTTTGATCTGGCGGTGGATTTCGGCCGCATCACGTTTCCYTATATCCTGTTCATCTCACTCACTGCCCTGTTGTCCGGGGTGCTGAACGCYACCGGGCGTTTCGCCGCCGCCGCCGCCGCGCCTGTSCTGCTGAATATCGTGATGTCCGGCATGATGCTATTCGCGGCGCGGTCCGGCATGGATGTGGGCCGCGCGCTGGTCTGGGCGGTGCCGATTGGTGGTATTGCGCAGCTAACGCTGGTCTGGTTCGCCGCGGCGCGCGCCGGGTATCGGCTGATCCCGCGCTGGCCACGGATGACGCCGGAACTGAAACGCCTTGCAATCATCGCCGCCCCTGCTGCGCTGGCSGGSGGKGTGGTGCARATCAACCTGCTGGTGGGCCGCCAGGTGGCGAGTTTCTTTGAAGGTTCGATCCAGTATCTGAACCTTGCCGACCGGCTATACCAACTGCCGCTTGGCGTGGTGGCGATTGCCATCGGCGTGGTGCTGCTGCCGGAACTTTCCCGCCGTCTGCAAGCCGGGGATACAGCGTCGGGGCGCGAYGCGATGAACCGCGCTGGCGAATTTGCACTGCTGCTGACCTTGCCCGCGGCTGTGGCTTTGATCGTGATTCCGGAACCGCTGGTGTCGGTACTGTTCCAACGGGGGCGTTTCACGCCCGAGGACGCCGCCGCCACGGCATTGGTGGTGGCGATCTATGGCTTTGGCTTACCATCATTTGTGATGCAAAAAGTTCTGCAACCGCTCTACTTTGCCCGCGAAGACACCAAGACGCCGTTCAAATATGCCCTTGTAGCGATGATCATCAACGCCGTGCTGGCCATCGGACTGGCGCCGTTCATCGGCTATCTGGCCTCCGCTATTGGCACCACACTGGCGGGCTGGGGCATGGTGTTTCTGCTCTGGCGTGGTTCCCGAGACATGGGCGAAACGGCAGAGTTTGATCAGCGGTTCATCCGGCGCAGCTGGCGTATCGGTGCGGCATCCATTGGCATGGGCGGGGTGCTGTTGGTCGTTAACTATTTCCTTGAGCCAGCGTTCCAGATTGCAGGATGGCGCTATCTGGCACTGCTGGTGCTGGTGGGTGTCGGAACCATCAGCTACTTCACCATCAGCCAATTGATCGGTGCATTCCGCCTGTCAGAAATCCGTGCCTCTCTGAAACGMTRRSRMKSGCWWKKYCYKYGYARWAAWMCKSSSSYYWKWSKYKKCRMRAMWMSKYSMRYCSGWGGCRCMRYSAMAMRGCKRMGCSSYNNNGGCGCAMCRWTRCNCNGCNCNGCCGCAGCCTTGACCTTATCCGACCAATGGCGCCCGGCACCATCAGCATGGACACGAAAAACCCGGTGGCAAAGCCAAATATATCCGCCAGCCAGTCTTTGTTGCTGCCAAACAGCAGCCCAAACACCAGTTGCAGACCCATCAGAAATCCGATCAGCGTAAAGGCGCGGTACTGGGTGTTTCCCGTACCTGTCAGGCTGACCCAGAGCATGAAAGTGTACGACCCGATCAGCCCATAAACCGCAGGGTAGCCGCCGATTACCGGGCTGGGATCGTTTAGCAGCAGGCCGTAAGCCAGCGCCCCGACAAAGGCCGACAGGAAGAATACCACCAGAAACGCAACCGTGCCAAACACTTCGCCCACCATCTTGCCCAGCGCCAGCAGGAATACCAGTACGAACGCCGTGTGGGTAAAGCTGAGATGGATGAACGGGTAAGTCACAAAGCGTTTCAGATGCTCCAGCGGGTAGCGCCCGGTTTCTATCATCCAGTTCAGGATGGGGCCGGAAAATGAATATTCCCGCATCGCCGCCAGCCGCCAGCCGACGCCCTCCGCGCCGCCTAACATTCCACGTGATCCGGCCTGAAACACCAGTTCAACCCCCAAAATCAGCAGCGCCAGCGCCACCACCACCGGGGGTATGGGGTTGAACGGCAGTTCATCCTGCGGGTGGGTCATATCGGTCCTTTCCTTGACGCTTGTTGCCTGCATGGGTAAGCGAGCGGGAACGAATAATCCAGCACGGAGCACCCCCATGGCCGAGACTAATTTCACCCCGCGCGTATTTTCCGGTGTTAAGCCTTCGGGCGGGATAACACTTGGCAATTATCTGGGGGCGTTCAAGCGCTGGGTTTCGATGCAGGATGAGGCGTATGAGAACACCTATTGCGTGGTTGACCTGCACGCCATCACCGTCTGGCAGGACCCGGACGCGCTGCGCCATGCCACCCGTGAAACCACGGCGGCGCTGCTGGCGTCCGGCATTGATCCCGCGCGTTCAACGCTTTTTAACCAGTCACAGGTGCCAGCGCACGCTGAGCTGGGCTGGATTTTCAACTGTGTGGCCCGGGTTGGCTGGATGAACCGGATGACCCAGTTCAAGGATAAGGCGGGCAAGAACGCCGAAAAAGTCTCGCTTGGGCTTTATGGCTATCCCGCGCTGATGGCGGCAGATATTCTGGTGCATCACGCCACACACGTGCCGGTGGGCGAAGATCAGAAGCAGCATGTCGAGCTGACCCGCGACATCGCCGCAAAGTTCAACCATGACTATAAGGTTGATTTCTTCCCGATAGCTGAGCCAGTGATTGAAGGCCCCGGCACACGGGTGATGAACCTGCGCGACGGGTCCAAGAAGATGTCGAAATCGGGTGAGAGCGATATGGAGCGGATCAACATGACCGATGATGCCGACCTGATTGCGAAAAAATTCAAAAAGGCGCGGACTGATCCTGAGCCATTACCTGAAACTTTGGAAGCTCTGGATGGTCGCGCCGAGGCGCGTAATCTGGTGGATATTTACGCCGGTCTGTCAGATACGACGCCCGAGGCGGTGATTGCCGAATACGCCGGAGCAGGCTGGGGCCGGTTCAAACCCGCACTCGCCGATCTGGCGGTGGCGAAGCTGGCACCGATTTCTAGCGAGATGTCGCGGTTGATGGATGATCCGGGCGAGATTGACCGGATATTGGCGGCAGGGGCAGAAAAGGCCGAGGCGGTTGCGCAGCCGATATTGGAGAAGACCTATGATATTGTGGGGTTGGTGAGAGGGCGGTGATATGGACCGTTACACGTGGTATTGATTGCCAAAGATTGTAAGCGAGGGTTCCTAAAGTTATGAACGCAATAATCGGAACCATGATTTTTGTGGCTGTCATTCACTGTCTTGGAATTTTAGTTTGCCTTTTGGGGACCGGACTGAAGCTTGGGAAGCGTGGGCCCAAATTCGAGGATACGAAATTTTTCTTAAAAACGGTATCGCGCCAACCTTTTCTGGATGAAACTAAAAAGGCATCCAGATTGACTGTTAGAGTAGCTCTGCTCTTAGTGAGTCTTGGTATTTTAGTTAGACTTATCACTGTTGAGATAA
>NVTR01000050.1 GCA_002732955.1 Marinosulfonomonas sp. | reverse complement strand
ACTTCACCTTTTAGGCACGGGTTTGTCAAGTATACAATCGCCTATTTTTGAAAAGAAGAATGWCTGGTTTCAGGTTTTGCGTTTTACGGTGCGCCAGAGGGTAAMCAGCCCGGCGGCAACCACAAGCGATGCACCGAGGGCGACGTTCAGGCGCAGAACTTCGTTGAATACAGTGATGCCGATGATCGAAACCCARACCAGTTGCAGGAAAGCGAAGGGCTGTACAGCGCTGGCTTCTGCAAATTCGTAGCAGCGTATCAACAGCCAGTGACCGAGGACACCGGTGGCGCTGAGGATTGCCATCCAGATCCAGTCGGGTGCGGCCAGGGGTTGCCAGAACCAGATTCCGATGGTGGTCATGAAGATGGCACCCACGGTGCCGGTCCAGAAAAAGCTGGTGGCTGTGCTGTCTTTGCGTGCGGCGTAACGGGTGAGCAAGCCGTAAAGAGCAAACATCAGTGCGCCGAGCAATGGTACGAGGGCAGTGAAGGAAAACACGCCGCGACCCGGTTGCAGGATGATCAGCATACCGATGAAGCCGATACCGATGGCAGACCAACGACGCCAGCCGACATGTTCGCGCAGTACCGGGCCAGATAGGGCTGCGATCATTAGGGGATAGCTGATGAATATGGCGTGGGTTTCTACAAGGCCGAGCAGGACGAAAGCAAGGACTGTGACGCAGATTTCACCGGCTAGTAGCGCTCCACGGAAAGCTTGCAGCAAAGGTTGTGTGGTGGCGGCTACTTTGCGGATACCGCCGGGTTGGCGGTACGCGATTGTTATGACAAAAGCAGCGAAGAACCAGTAGCGGACCATCACGACCATCAGCACATTGTAGTTTTCAGCAAGGTGGCGCGAAATCCCATCTTGCATCGCAAACACAATCGTGGTGGCGATCATCAGGGCGATGCCCTTACGGTTATTACTTTGGTTCATTGCTATGTGCCCAGTTGGCCGGTGGTCATGTGGCGTTTGTGGGCAAACCCTTTGACCCGTTCAACTGTAAACCCGGCGTTGTTTAGCGCGCGTCGGATATGACCGGCGGCGGTGTAGGTGGCGAAAGTTCCATTGGGGGCAGTATGTTTGGCGACATCTTGCATCAACTGTGCGCCCCAGAGTTCCGGGTTTTTGGCCGGAGAAAAGCCGTCGAGGAACCAGGCGTCGGCGGTTCCAGGCCAATCTGGCAGGGATTGGCGGGCGTCGCCGGGTATGATTTCAAGCTGTAAGCCGGGGAGGGTGATTTTTTGGCTTCGAGCGGGCCATTGGTTCAGGAACTGATCGGCGAGGTTGCTGAGTTTAGGGAAATGTTCGAGCGCGGATCTGATGTCTTGCTGGGACATCGGGAAGGCTTCAAAACTGGTGAAACGAAGCGGACCGGGAGTGGCAGATTGTCGCCAGAGATTCCAGGCCGCCAGCATGTTCAACCCGGTTCCAAAGCCTAGTTCAGCGATGTGAAATCCCGGTTCGAAGCGGGCAGGCAGGTTATTGCCATTCAGAAAAACGTGGCTCGTTTCGGCCAGTCCGTCATGGATCGAGAAATAAGGATCATCAAATTGACAAGATACCGGAACCCGGCCGTCAATCCAGTCGAGTTTTGCTGTCTGGTCTGCCATTTAAACATGCCCTAGAACCGGTGTTATCAAAGCGACAATGATCAAGGGGTGCTGATTTGGCAACGSCAGATGTAACAGTGATGGGGGCRGGGATTTTKGGCCTTTCGGTTGCCTATGCCTGCGTGCGGCGCGGGGCGTCGGTTGTGGTGATTGATCCCCGCGGGCCGGGGGGTGGTGCGAGTGGCGGGCTGGTGGGGGCGTTGGCGCCGCATACGCCYGAGAGGTGGGAGCCGAAGAAAGAGTTTCAGTTAGAGAGCCTGTTGATGGCTGAAAGCTTTTGGGTCGGGGTTGACGGATTATCTGGTCTGGGCTCGGGTTATGGCCGGGTYGGGCGGYTGCARCCGATAGCGGACGAACATGGGCTGATTTTGGCGCAGGAGCGAGTGGATCAGGCTGCCGAATATTGGCAGGGGCAGGCCGAATGGAGGGTTTGTCCARTCRCTGAGTTTGACGGCTGGGTGCCGAAAAGTGCGACCGGGTTGGTGGTTTATGACACGCTGTCTGCGCGGATGGATCCGGGACGGGCTTGCAGGAGTTTGGTTGCGGCATTGAAGGCGCTTGGAGTAGAGTTTCAGGTTGAAGGCGAACCCCGTGGTCTGGTCGTCTGGGCGATCGGGTATGAGGGGTTGCTGGATATGTCAGCCGAGTATGGGCGCGAGGTTGGCAATGGCGTTAAGGGTCAGTCGATCTTGCTGGAATATGAGCGCCGTACTGCGCCGCAAATATTTGTAGATGGCGTACATTTTGTGGCCCATGACAATGGGACACTGGCGGTTGGGTCCACCAGTGAGCGGTATTTTGATGACCCGGTAGCGACCGACGGGCTGTTGGATGATCTATACGTGCGGGCGATGTTGGCRATGCCTCAACTGGCTGACGCCCCGATGATTTCCAAATGGGCCGGGGTGCGGCCGCGAGCGAATACGCGCGCGCCAATGTTGGGGGCATATCCGCGACGGGCCGGGCAGTTTATTGCTAATGGCGGGTTTAAGATCGGGTTTGGCATGGCACCGAAGATTGCCGAGGTGATGGCTGATCTGGTTCTGGAKGGTGTGGATGAGATCCCGGACGAATTTCGGGTWGAGGCGAACCTTTAGGWTGAGGTTGTAGAGTCTGCCGCAATGGGAGGGGATGCGTTTAGTACCCTAACCGACAAGGCGTCATTTTATCTTATTTTAATGGGTCAGAACCGCCAATCACCCCTAAAAAGAAAACCAGTCCCGTCATATGAATGCCTAAAAAAAGTCCCATAAAGTGGGGTATTAGTTCCTGAATTTACAACAATCTTGTTGGAAAGGGTGGAAATGAAAAATTTTGGAAACGTAGAGGCAGTTTCAGTATCCATTGTGATGCCTTGCCTGAACGAAGCCGCCACTGTTGGCCGTTGTATTGAAATGGCCAAAGAAGCAATTGAAATCCTGAACGACAAATATGGCCTGACCGGTGAGATAATTGTCGCCGACAATGGCAGCGATGATGGCAGTCAAAAAATCGCCTCGGAAGCCGGGGCCACTGTGGTTAATGTTAAAGAACGAGGCTATGGGGCCGCCCTGAAAGCCGGGTTTAGTTCCGCGAATGGGCGGTATTTGGTTATGGCGGACAGCGATTGTTCGTACAATTTTGTTGAAGCCGTACCGATGGTCAAGAAACTGATGGATGGCGCGGATCTTTGCATGGGGTCGCGATTCAAGGGTGAAATTAAGCCGGGGGCCATGCCCTGGAAAAACCGCTATATCGGCAACCCGGCCCTGTCGACGATGCTGAGACTGTTATTCAAAACTGAAATTAGCGACAGTCATTGTGGTATTCGTGCGATCACCGCTGCGAAATTGGATGAATTGAAGCTGTCGTCTGATGGAATGGAATTTGCATCTGAAATGGTACTCAAATCGGCACTTTTGAAATTAAAGATCGCTGAAGTCCCGGTTACGTTGTCCCCTGACGAACGCGGACGCCCGCCACACCTGAACCCGGTTCGCGACGGATTGCGGCATTTATTCTATATGCTCATGTTAAGTCCAATGTGGCTGTTTGTGGTACCATCTGTCCTGTTGGCCGGAATCGGTCTGTTTATCTTCGCAGTTTTGATCGCAAATCCTGACAGTGAAATGGTTCGGRTCGGTAATTTTGGAATTGGTGACCACTGGGCAGTTGTAGCAAGTTCCGCCCTGATYATCGCTATGCAAACAATAATTCTTGGATTGGCGGCATTGGTATTAAGCTACCGTGAAGGATACCGCCTGATGACGCCAAAAGCGAAAAAGATGCTGTCCTATTCTACCCTTGGGAAATGGCTGGCATTTGGAGGGGCGGGTCTTGCCGCTGGTCTTGCATGGGCGGYGTTTATTGCAGCCGGATGGGTCGGTTCAGATTTTGGTGMGCTTAATCAAATCCGCGGACTGATCGCAGCATTTTCGTTAATCGTAGTTGGGATTCAGGCCTGTTTTGGTGGGTTTTTGTTGTCTGTCGCAGCCGGAAACCGATTGTGCCACGCAAACCTGTCATGACAACTGAAACCGTATCCACGATGGATCGGGCGGCCAACAGATACCGCCGAAAATTTTTGACCTATCTGTTTTGGGCAGGGATCGGCGTGGCAATTATTGTTGCGCTTTTCGGCATCTCTGACGTGACAATTGCCAGCCTTGCGGCAATCGTTATGTCCGTTCCGTTGTGGATTTACGTTGCATTGGCCAGCCTACAGGCAGCGATACTTTTGTTGGCTTCGGTGAAATGGCAGATTGTTCTTAGCCAGTTTCCGATAGGAGGTCGGGTTCTGCCTTTAAGGGATGCACTGGCCGGAACGACGCTAGGGACATTAGCTGGTCAGGTGTTGCCGATACAGCTTGTTACGCCATTTGCGCGAGCCTGGGTGGCGCGGCCGCATCAGATTTCAACTACGCGTGCCGTCGGAACATCCGTCTTTGAGCAAGTTTTTGAAGTCGTGGTTCTGCTAACAATGGGGTTGGTCTCCGCACTTGTACTGATAGCCAAACTTGGCCCGATATTATCAGGTTTGGCTGCGCTGGTTGTGGGTCTGGTAGTGGTAACCCTGATCGCACCTGTGTTTCATATACTTAGAAAAATCAGCTTATCGGTTTCGGGTTACTTACCGGCAATGGCCGCAAAAAGTTTCGCCGCCGTTGAAAAAGCGTTGCAGCAGGCCTCTGATTTTCCAAAGCGGATACTTTTTAAGCTCACTGCACTAAGTTTTCTACGCTATCTTGGTATGGTTACGTTGAACGTTTGGACAATTTCGGTGCTGCTTCCCGGTTCAGATATTCTGTTGCTAGCCCTTGCTTACCCGGCAGTATTGTTGGTTATGAGCCTGCCGTTTATTCCCGGTGGTCTTGGTATTGTAGAAATCACCTGGACCGGTGTTTTGATTGCGCAAGGCTTTGAGCCTGCCGAAGCGGTACAGGTTGCCCTTTCGCTGCGTGTGATTTCAACAATTTCATTTCTGGCGGTTGCGCCACTGCTGTTAATGTTCCGAACAAACGCGGCGGATTTGAAATGACCAATCCGGCACTAAGTGTCATCATGCCAATCTACAATGGTKCAGATACCCTGAAGACGACCTTGGAATCTTTGGTTGGTTCGGGTGACACTTTGATTGAGGTTCTGGCGGTTGATCAGGCTTCAAGCGACGGTTCACGGCAAATACTGGAAGATTATTCAAAGCGTCTGCCAATCAAGATCATAGATGCTCTGTCAGGCAGCAATTGGATGGCGAATACCAATATCGGGCTAAAAGCTGCGTCTGCGCCTTTGGTCACAATGCTACATCAGGATGATATCTGGCTGCCCGGACGGGTTGACGCATTGCTGGATCTGGCCAAGACATATCCGAACGCCGAACTGTGGTTACATCCGGCCTGGTTCATGGATTCCGATAACCGCCTTTTGGGGACATTTGGCCCGGCATTYGGKGGKCGKGAACGGYTGATTGAAAGYGGTGAGGCGATGCGYGCCCTGTTCGTGCAAAAYTCAATWGCGMTCCCGGCTGCAATGTTTCGCCGTACTACTGCCCTTGAACTGGGYGGCTTGTCMGAGGAYYTKTGGTACACYGCTGATTGGGACTTTTGGCTGAAACTTGCAGGCTCGGGTTCAGTGGCTTGGATGCCGCTYAAACTGGCRGCTTTTCGGGTCCACGAAAACTCGCAGACCGTGCAAGGTTCACGGGATATGCAGGACTTTGAAACACAACTGTCCATCCCGCTGGAACGCCACGTTAATACGTTGCCAATGGTCGAAGCCCMGCGTGTCAAAGCACTGGCCGAGGCGTCAAAYTGCCTGAACTTGTTTTTGGCAGCGCGTTTTCACAATCAACCAACATCGATCCGGCCCTTTYTGGGGAAATTCCTGCGACTTGGGCCAATCGGCTGGGGGGCATTCCTTCGGGACACAAGAATAATCAAAAGAATATGGCCGCGACTGCGCCTACTAAGAAGCAGAGGAAAATTGGTATGAATTCATTTGGAGCAGCCGTCAGAAAAAGCCTGGGGCGGTATGAACGCCCGGTTTCTGATCTCTACCGCAGTGTTTTCATCAATTTGGAAGACCTGGCATCAAATATTCGCGACTGGTCACAGCCAAAACGCATCCTCGAAATTGGCTGTGGTGAAGGCGCATTGGCCGAGCTGGTCGTGCGGGATTTTCCACAGGCTGAGTATCTGGGGATTGATATCATTTCACACCTTGGCCGGATGTATGCNNGGACCGCTGGACAATGTTGAGTTCAGGCAGATCACGGCCGAAGACCTGGCGATTGAVATGCCCGGCCAATTTGATCTGATTCTGATCAATGATGTCATGCACCACGTACCAGAGGCGCTGCGTCTGGGGTTATTGGCTGCTGCGAAACAGCTTCTTGCGCCTGATGGTRCGCTTATTTTCAAGGACTGGGTGCGTCGGCCTTCGCCAATTCATGCACTTTGTTATGTGGCCGACGTATATGTCGGGGGCGATAAGTCTGTGCGCTATATGCCGCTGGATGAACAGCGCAATATGTTGACCCAAGTTTTTGGAACCGGCTCTATTATCGCCGAGGCTAACATTCGGCCCTGGGACCATAACCAATCATTTCTGATCCGCGCGGTTTAGCGGCGTTTCGATCGCTAAGGTGGCTGCCCCGGCTCATATAGTGTGCCAAATGGCAGGCCCAAATCAGACAATTCCGGCTTACCAATAGTAAGTTGCGATGCGCCGAAGGACTCGTAGCTATCCTGGTTTTGGTTGATGGAAATGATCGGGCGATTGGTAAGATCGGGATCGTTGCGTACAAAATCGGCGGCGAACCATATTTGATCGGGATTGATAAACACAACGTCGGCATCCAGTTCCGTCAGAGCCTGCTGCACGGCGGCCCGAGGCGCCATTTTGGCTTCTATCTGAAAGGCGCGTATCGGCAACAGAATCACGGCGGAAACCACCACTAGTGTCGCAACCACTTTCTTAATCTGCTCGCCTCCTCCGGCCCGAATAGCGGCAAAATATCCGCCAAGCGCAAACAGCACAAAATTCCCAAGCACGGGGTGGTAATAGCGCGCACCCCATCCGTGCATTTGATTTGGCATCAGAACTTGCGTGGCAAACACCATTAGTACAAACCCAAGACCCGCCAAAATGGGCACCAGGCCGATGGTTTTGATGTTGTGCAGGGCCARGAACATCAGGATCAAYAGGGCCGGTGAAATCCAGAACCAAAACCGAAACAGGTTGGTAGCTAAAAAGAATGTATCAAGGTTATTTTCGAATTTCGCCACGTTGTCCGTGTATTGAAAATAGTCCTTTATATAGTCAATTTCCATCACTGACGTAGGCAGAATGCTGGCGTCACCTGTTTGCAGCCAAATTGAAATTTCCGGCCAGGCCATCCAGATCGGCAAGGCCAACCCGTAGCTGATGAAATACGGAACAAGCGCCTTGCGCGGCCCAAAYCGRCCAAAMAGCAGTGCRGCCAGAAACGGCGCAACAAACAACGGGTGTACGTGAACCTGATGCAGCCCAACGGCGAAAAACCCGACCAGTGCGGCGATGATATGCCCGCCCATGGAGCCGCGAAGAAACATAGCCAGCCATATCAGATTGAACGCGAGGTGGGCGGTGAACGAAAACCCTGTACCTGCCGTGGCCAGAAACTGTGGTGATACGACGAGCAATACTGCTGCCAGTAATGGTGCCTCTGGGTGCTCAGGAAAAATCCGCCGTGCGATATCGGCAATCGCCCAGACCGACAGAACGGCCAGAAACGGGTTTAACAGGTCAGCATTTAAAACAGTTGAAAACACTGCAATCAGGGCGGCGTGAACCGGGCGGTAATAGCTCGACCACAGGCCATGCTCTTGGTTCACATATGTAAAAAATGGCTGAAGGTTTTCGTTCACCACAAGGGCGTCAGCGCTGATGGGCGCCAACAGTTGACCGGACTGGAATATTTTTGCCTGGAACGTAGGCATAAATTCGTCAAGTGACAGGTCAAACGAATGGTGAAGGACCACACGTGAAACAACAGCCAAAAGAAATGTCGCAACCAGCAGCCAGCGAAGGTTATATTTTTCCCAATTTGTGAGCTGTGAGGYAATTGGAAACTGCACATAATAGGCCAGCAACAAGAAGCCAGCGGATAAAAGCGTGATAAACTTGTCCTGGGCTACGAACAGATAAAGGCTTGAAATGGTTTCACGGTCATTTGCTGACGGCTCAACCATGTATGCGTTCTGTAATACAGACGCAAACCAGAAGCCAAGCAGGCAAACAAAAACCGATAAGATCACGCTTATTTTCAAGGTACTTAAAACCGCCGTTCGGGTGAAGAATGGTTCAATCTCTAATTGCATGTTTGGCAGAGAAACCTGGAGCTTCGTACGACGGAAATCAGACGATTTGAAGGCTGATTTGGTGTTAGATGAGTCTCGGTTTGGGGCGAACCTTTAGGCCGCGGTTGCGGCCATGCAAAGCCTGCCATCCGGGCCGCGCACCCACAGGTCTGTACCGTTTCGACAGAGTTCTGCGGTTTCAAAGTGCATGAGCGGTGAAAAAGCCCTGAARGTGAATGWGTYAAGCGAGCCAARGTGYGCCTGTGCAATTTGCATTAGTGATTGGGCGAGAAGSGGGCCGTGGACCACAAGKCCGCTRTAACCTTCGAYATCGCGGCAATAATCCACATCATAGTGGATGCGGTGGCCGTTGAAGGTAAGGGCTGAGTAGCGAAATAGCAGTGTTGGTGGGAAAGTAGCAGGCTGGCAGGTCAGTTCGTCGGTTCGGGCGAATTGGGTTTCCGATAGCGGGCGATTTTTTGGAAAATTTTTGAATACCAGGTTCTGGTGTTCAGTAACGCATAACTGGTCATTTTGTCGGTACTCGTGACGGACGGTGACAAAGGCTAATGGCCCGCTACGCCCGGTTTTGCGGGTGGTTTCTTCGACRATAGAGGATTTCTGGGCAGGTGTTCCGATGATCAGCGGCGTGTGAAATATTAACCTGCTACCGGCCCACATGCGTTGTGGCAGGCCCATATCGGGGATCAGGCCGGTGCCGGTTTTGATGTGGCTGTCGGGGCCAAGATCGCGCGGCGGGCGGGGTTGCCAGAAATATATGTGGTGCCAGAATGGCGGTACGGGATCACCCGCTACCGGCGCGTCGCCGGAAAGGGATAAGGTGTGGTGCAGAGCCTCRGCACGGGCCGGGTCCAATTGGTCACGGATGAAATACGACGGGCTCATTGCTTTTGAATAAGTTCTATTTCARCCCGTAGCAGGTCCATCAGGATGCCAAGGGATTTGACCGAGAATTCGTTCGCCAACCGGTCGTTTTCACCAAAAGCGTTGCTGGAATCTGCCATCAGAATTTCCGGACCAGAGATAAGTCTYGGTCTAAACGGTGCCATACACAGCCGCAGTGAGCTTTGCGCGCGCTCACCCCCGGCGCGCCCGGCAGCGGCGGACATAATGGCGACGGGTTTATTGTGCCACGGGCTGCCCTTGGTACGGCTAACCCAATCGAGCGCGTTTTTCAGCACGCCGGACAGGGCCTTGTTATATTCCGGCGTCGAGATGATCACAGCGTCGGCGGCTTTGATCTGGTCGGCCAGCGTCTGAACGCAAGCGGGGATACCGGTTGCGTCCTCATCGTCACCGTCGAAAAGGGGCAGGTTGAGGTCGGCGATRGAACAGTGTTCGGGGTCAAAAATGCGACATGCTTCATTTACAAGTTTACGGTTCGTTGCCTCTTTACGCAGCGAGCCTGAGATGCCAAGCAATCGATATTGCGCCATAGCGTTTCCTTTTCGCGTCTGTTGAAACCGGACCCTAGGGAAATTGTCTGGGTGTGCAAGGTTAAGGGGAAAACGTATGGGCAGACATGGCGGGCAGGTGCTGGTTGAACAGTTGAAAGTGCTGGGGGTGAGCCGGGTATTTTCGGTGCCGGGGGAAAGTTTTCTGGCGGCGTTAGATGGCCTGTATGACAGCGGGATTGAGAACATCGTTTGCCGCCATGAAGGGGCGGCGACGATGATGGCCGAGGCACACGGCAAGCTGACCGGACGCCCCGGCGTGGTATTCGTGACCCGCGGACCGGGGGCGACGAACGCAAGTGCGGGGATACATATAGCGCGTCAAGACAGTACGCCCTTGGTAATGTTTGTTGGGCAGATAGCGCGCGCGCATCGGGATCGAGAGGCCTTTCAGGAACTAAACTATCGCGCGGTGTTTGGCACTATGGCCAAGTGGGTGGCAGAGGTAGATCAGACGGATCGGTTACCGGAGTACATCAACCGGGCGTTCACGGTGGCGGTGTCCGGACGACCGGGGCCGGTGGTGTTGGCGCTGCCCGAGGATATGCTGAGTGCAGAATGTGGTGCACCAGTGCTGCCAGCGGTTTCAAATCATAGTGTGGCGGTTTCCGAGGCGCAGATTGAARAAATTCAGGAACGGCTGCACGCGGCGAAACGACCACTGGTTATAGCCGGTGGCTCGGGGTGGTCTGCTGACGTGGCGCGCAATTTGCAGCAGTTTGCGGAGGCGTTTGATTTGCCAGTGGCGGTGACGTTCAGGCGGCAGGACTATATGGATAACCGCCACGCTAATTATGTTGGTGATTTGGGTGTCGGGATGAACCCGAAACTGGCCGCAAGGTTGCAGGACGCGGATATGGYGCTGATTCTTGGGTCACGGTTTGGAGACATCCCGACGGCGGGGTATGAACTGGTTGATCCGGCTAATCCGGGCAAAGTGATCGTGCATGTTCACCCGGACCCGGATCTGCCGGGGTCAGTGTTTGCGACTGATCTGAAGGTAACCGCATCGGCTGGGGATGTATTGAAAAGGCTGTGCCTTAAAAGTGGGCCAGGCTGGGCGGCTTGGACGGCTGCGGCGCGGGCGGATTATGAAGCGTGGCAGATGCCAGTGGAGACGCCCGGCGACGTGAAGATGGAGGCTGTTGTTGGCTGGCTTTCAGACAATCTTCCAGAGAATGCTATAGTTACAAATGGGGCCGGAAATTACGCGGCGTGGCTGCACCGGTATTTCTGTTTCAAGCGGTACGGTACGCAGGTTGCGCCGACATCGGGCAGTATGGGTTATGGGTTTCCGGCGGCGATTTCTGCRAAGCTGGAGCATCCGGACAGAACCGTTGTTTGTCTGGCCGGGGATGGGTGTTTCCAGATGACGTTGAATGAGATGTCGACGGCGGTGCAGCATGGCGCAAACGTGATTGTGGTGGTGGCAAATAACGGGCGTTACGGTACTATTCGGATGCACCAGGAAAAGGGCTATCCGGGTCGGGTGAGTGGAACTGATCTGGCGAACCCGGATTTTGTGGCATTGGCTGTGGCATATGGTGGGCATGGTGAAGTGGTTGAGCGCACCGAGGATTTTGCCGGGGCTTTTGMGCGGGCTGAGGCCGCRGGAGTATTAGCGGTWATTGAGTTGAAGCTGGATGGGGARGCGTTRTCGACSGGGATGACGTTGAGCGAGGTTCGGGCCTTATCTGAATGAGGCCCKGACGGRCCAMGAGATTTGTWTTGCGCTGCGGCYGCGCCGCATCGCGRTGCCTCCGGCGGGGATACTTATGCAAAAAAGAAGAGGTTAGAGGTGTGAGAATCTTTGCAGCTTGCCGTCTGTCGGGGTGATTTCAAACAGGTCCGGGGTTTTCATTTTCTGCCACTGGGCAAAACCAAAACCGGGATTGATCCTGCTCGGGAGTAAAGCGATCAGGTTGTCCTGAGACACCGCTGCTGGCAGGGTTGATATTTGCAAAAGGATTCAGCTGTTGCAATGGCTCGGCGATGGGTGCTGGAATAGAGGGCACCGACATTGAGCTGTGCGAGGCATGGTGCGGTGTTTTGGCTTGTACAGTGCCTTTGGTGGTCAATTTGGCTTCTGGAACTTGTCTGGAAGAGGCCGCGTGGCGGATTAAGACGATGCGCCTTAGAACTCCCTTAAAATTCCACCCCAATCTGCGCTTTAATACCTGAACGGAACGGGTGTTTCACCAGCTCCATTTCAGTCACCAGATCGGCGATCTCGATCAGGTCGGCGTGGGCGTTGCGCCCAGTCAGAACGACGTGGGTCATGTCGGGCTTTTCAGTGGCCAGGAATTCGATGACCTCGGCTATGGGAATGTAATCATAGCGCAGGGCGATGTTRATYTCATCCAGCAGCACCATTTTGTTGGCMGGATCGCGGATCAGTTCCTTGGCTTTTTCCCASGCGGCCATSGCCATTTCRGTGTCGCGGGTTTTGTCCTGGGTTTCCCAGGTAAAGCCTTCGCCCATRGTGTGGAAGGCGCATTCATCGGAAAACTTTGACAGAATCAGATCACGCTCACCGGTGGACATGCCGCCTTTGATGAACTGCACGACGGCGCATTTCATGTCGTGGGCAATGCAGCGGAAGATCATCCCGAAAGCGGCCGAGGATTTGCCTTTGCCCTTGCCGGTATGGACGATGATCAGGCCCTTTTTATTGGTCTTGGTGGCCATGATTTTATCACGGGCAGCTTTTTTCTTGGCCATTTTCATGGCGTGGCGGTCGGTATCTTCGCTCATGTCTTATGTCTCCCTGTCGCGAGGGGGGACTGTGCTTGGGGCTTGGTGTAAATGCAAGGGGCGGACCAGCAATTGCCCGCCCCTTGTTACAATATATTGAAGGATCATTCCGCAGGTATTACCGCAGSCATCGGTGTGCTGGCGAAATGCTGGCGGTTCAGGCGCAGGACCAGCCAGACCATGGCGAACTGGAAGGTAATCGCAATGCCAGTGGCCACCCAGAAAGTGACCGAATATTTGTCGATCATGCCGGAATCCAAGAGGCCTTTATTCACGAAGAACTGCAACATCACCGTCAGTGCAACGCCGGGGCAAACCAGTGCATAGGTGCCGGGGGAGGTGTTGGAACCAGACACAAAATCCCTGAAGTAGCCCTGACGCAGCAGCACCACCAGGCCGAGGCCAAGGAATGTGAACTGAATTGCGATGGCTTTGGTCAGGAACATCAGCATGTCGGCATCGCTTGTCTGGCCGTCGAATGTTGTATGCAGACTGTGGTCCTGTCGCATGAACAGAATGCCCAGAATGGTGACCAATGGGATGATGATCATCAGGCTGATGCCGACGAYGGCTGTGCTGTTGCTCATTGCAGACAGTGCTGAAAGGCCGATGCCGACCATGGCCAGCGCGAAGGCGGGCAATGTTTTTGCATCTGTCAAAATATTGAGATTAACGGTTTAGTAACCGGGYTGGTGAAAAACCGGTATTATGGGAAAGTTTACGATTATAGTAACCACTTTATTGGCTGTGTCCGGGTGCGACAGTGCAAGCCCAAAGTTTATCGGGGGTTCTGTCAAAGAGGTCACGGTTGAGCAGAGCCGTTTTCGAGTATTCAGCCAGTATGGTGGTAACGCAATCGAGGCACACCGTGTCAGCATTGAACCCTTGCCAAGTTTGGTTCTTACACTGGACAAAGCTTATCGCGCGATTGAGTTGGCAACGGGATGCCGGGTGGTTGAAGGCAGTTTGCGCGGGGATCGTGCGATCATTCTGGCCGAAGTGGATTGCTTACTCCCAAGGTGAYAAATAGTTCATATTTGGGCAGATCGTCCCCGCTCAAACCACCGCTGGTGTTCGCTGTAGCGGACGAGGAATTTAGGGGTGAAAGTTTCCGGATCTGTCAGAGTGGCCACGGGACAATTTCCAGCTCTGGCCACATTAACTTTTGCCGCGCCCCTTTTTTTACATGCGTCTCGCGGTTGTTATGGGCTGGATTCGGGGTGATGCGGAAYGAAAARATGTCGTTYAGRYCGAAGGGGGCGTATAACTCAAAACTATCGTCTTGATTTAACCGCAAGGCTACCGAATGGGTGCGACAGGCGAAGCGATCAACAGCCTCCTGGGAAGATTTCAACGGCGCGTAGGGTTGGCCAAAATGTTGTTCGTACCAGAGGTGAACGCGGGATTGGTTGCGGACCTCAACCGGAGGAGATGGGGCRAAGTGGCGGGCGGCGTTCTGGATGATGGCGTCTTCGGCGGCGTAGCTGGTGTCGGGGTCGAAATAGARCAAATCAATATCGTTGACGCCATACATGTCGGGGCGATCTGTGAGATGGTTGAATACCTGATTGTAGAGCGCGCCGGCAACGATCCACCAGTCGGGTAGGTTTAGGTCGCGGGCAGTGCGGAAGGCGCGCATCAGGGTGGGGCTGGCGCGGACAATGTCGATTAGTGCGGCAGTTTGGTGGGCGGCGGATTTGTTGGCGTGGCGCAGGTGGGTCATGTGATGGGCCCAAAGTGGGCGGTTAGTTTTTGGATTAGAATATCGACAAGTGCCGGTTCGTGGGTGTCAAATTTGTCGGGTATGTCCAGCGAGATTAGTTTTAGCCCTGCGGCGAGTGAGCCGAATTTGGTACGCAATCTGGCTTTATGTTTACGCTCCATCACGAAAATAATGTCGGCCCAATCGATGTGTTCGGGGGACACGACCTCATCCGCGTCGCGGCTGAGACCGGCGAAATCAGTACTGAAACCTTGCCATCGTGCCAGAACATCGGCGGCGGTCGGACTGCGCTTTCGGGCTTTTCCGCAGATGAACAGGACATTGGTCATGGCGCGCGCAGCTTGTCGATCAGGGCGCGGGCAGAGTTGGAACGTGGGGACCAGAGATTTCGGCCGATAGCCTCGTTCAATCGCTCAGCAATTTCGCGCAGGGCCGGCGCGTTGTTGGTTTCGATGAAATCGCGGGTGTCTTCGTCTTCCAGAAATGCGGCATGGACCAGATCGAAATGGTGGGATTTTACCGCCCCGGTGGTGGCAGCGAAGGCGAACATGTAGTCCACGGTGGCGGCGATCTCGAATGCGCCTTTGTAGCCGTGGCGTTTGACMCCKGCGATCCATTTTGGATTGACGACGCGGGATCGGAYGACRCGCCCGATTTCATCTTCCAGTGTGCGGATAACCGGGCGTTCGGGGCGTGAATGGTCGTTGTGGTAGATYGGGCGRTCCGTGCCTTGCAGAGTGGACACGGCAGCGGCCGCGCCRCCTTCGAACTGGTARTAATCRTCRCTGTCCAGRATGTCGTGTTCGCGGTTGTCCTGATTTTGCACAATAGCTTCGGTCTGGCTCAGGCGGGTCTCAAACCCCGCGCGGTGTTTGTCGCCTTCGCTGTCTTTGCCGTAGGCGTAGCTGCCCCATTCCAGGTAAGCATCCGCGAGGTCAGATTTGTCACCCCAGAGGCGTTCGTCAATCATGGCTTGCAGACCCGCCCCGTATGCGCCGGGTTTGGACCCATAGACACGGTACTGGCCCTCGGGGCCTTCGGTGCGGGCCCGTTTGGCGGCGGGGTTGATATCGYCGGGTTCATCCAGTGCCATGACGGCGCGGGCAGCTGAATCGACCAGTGATATTAGCTGCGGGAAAGCGTCGCGGAAAAAGCCTGAAATGCGCAGGGTRACATCGACGCGGGGGCGGCCCAATGCGGTGTGTGGGATAATCTGAAAGCCGGTGACGCGGCGGTTCGCGGCGTCCCATTCGGGCTTGACCCCCATAAGCGCCAGGCATTGGGCGATGTCGTCRCCGCCAGTGCGCATATTGGCGGTGCCCCAGGCGGTSARCAACATGGYMCGWGRCCAGTCGCCRTGGTCTTGCARRTGYTTTTCRATCARCAGGTTGGCGGATTTCCAGCCGAGTTTCCAGGCGGTTGGGGTGGGBACGGCGCGRCTGTCAACAGAGTAGAAATTBCGCCCGGTTGGCAGCACATCCAGCCGTCCCCTTGTGGGHGCACCGGATGGTGCCGGGGCGACGAATTGCCCTGAAAGGGCGGTGAGAAGGCCCGCGCCCTCGTCRGGTCCGCAGGCGCGAATTTTGGGAAGAACCTGCGCGTGTAGCGCCTCTAACACCGGGGCGGTGTGGGTAAAATGTTCGGGTGTTTTGGTCCAGCCGGTGGCGAGGATTGCCAGTTGTTCTAACCGCTCCACCGTGTCGCCGTTGCTGCGCCAGTTATCAACGCTTGTAGCGTGCAGAAATTTGGGCCGCGGTCCGGTGTAGGGTTGCGCCATGTCGCAGTCGAGCGGGTCCATGATGTCGGGCGTGATGCCGCAATCCAGTGCCAGCGCGCGGATGATYGAGGCGTTGCCAGCCTTACCGTCATCACGGGGAACGCGCAGCAGCGCGATTGCCAGATCCCGTTCAAGGTCGWTGATCGGGGATTGGCCGAAGATGTGTAGACCGTCGCGAATTTGAGCTTCTTTCAATTCGCAAAGGTAGGCGTCAAGCTTYGCCAGATCAGTTTCTTCGTCTTTACCAGTCATGCCAACATCGAGGTCCAGCCCCGTGGTGGAGGTCAGTGACAGAATTTCGCGGCGCAAATGGCTGATACGGCGGGGATCTACGCCAGCGGCTTCATAATATTCATCCACCAGCCCCTCCAGATCACGAAGCGGACCGTAAGTTTCGGCGCGGGTCAGGGGTGGGGTCAAATGATCGATGATCACCGCTTGCGCGCGCCGTTTGGCTTGGGTGCCTTCGCCGGGATCGTTGACGATGAACGGGTAGATGTGCGGCATTGGCCCGAGTATCGCCTCGGGTATGCAGGTCTCGGACAGTGCAATTGCCTTGCCCGGCAGCCATTCCAGGTTGCCGTGTTTGCCCATGTGGACAATGGCATGGGCACTGTGGACATGGCGCAGCCAGAAATAGAATGCCAGGTAGTTGTGCGGAGGCACCAGGTCGGGGGAATGGTAGGTGTCGGTGGGGTCAATGTTGTAACCACGGGCCGGTTGSAGACCGACGACGACATTRCCRAAWTGCAGGACMGACAATTTGAAACGACCACAATCAACTTCGCCGGGCTCATAAAACGGGTCTTGCTCCGGGCTGCCCCAGCGTTCTTCAAYCTTTTGGCGGAYSYCGTAGGGCAGTTGACYRTAGGCGATCTGGTAATCGGCGAAGGACAGTTCAACACCGCCTTGTTTGGCCGCGCGATCCGTCAGCCAGTTGGTGGGACCGGCCATGATCTGTTGCATCAACGCGTCGCTGTCGGCAGGGGCGTTCAGGACGCCGTAGCCCTGATCAGCGAGAAGGTTCAGACAGTGAATTGTCGCGGCAGGTGTATCGAGGCCGACACCGTTGGCGAGGCGTCCGTCTTTGTTGGGATAGTTGGCGAGGATTAGCGCGACCTTGCGATCCGCCTCTGGGGTGTTWCGYAWWTTGGACCAGTTGGCGGCGAGTTGGGCGACGAAAYCTACTCGGTCACCGCGGGCGCGGTAGGTGGCTATCGGGCATTGGGTGGCGTCGTCAAAGAACGCTTCGCCCTTGAACGAAATTGCGCGGGATAAGATGCGGCCATCGACTTCKGGCAGGGCGACATTCATGGCGATGTCGCGCGCGGATAGTCCCGTCAGGCCGGTTTCCCATGCTTCCTCTGATGAAGATGCCAACACGACCTGGAAGACCGGAGCGGCATTTGCGGCGGGCGATACCAGGGGGTTTGATGCCCCGTCGCCTTGCCCGCCTTGATCAAACGAACCGACCGCGAAAGAGGTGCAGTTAAGGATTACATCCGGGYGGGATTGTTGGAAAAGGTTTTCAACCGTKGCGGCAGATACCGGGTCTTTCAGGGAGGCTACGAATATTGGCAAAGGGTTTAATCCGTGCCGTAGTAACGCGCGGGTCAGGCGGTTGATCGGGTGCAGGCCAACGCCCTGAACCAAGGCGCGGTAGAATACGATCGGGACGACGGGGGCGTCAGGGGTCCAGACTTGTTTGACAGCCTTCAGGTCACTGATACCGCYACCCGGCCAGTAAATRCCGGCCCTGAGCAATGGCTCGGCAGGGGCGGGTTTTTCGCCATTGTCAAGCATGTGGTTGGTATATTGCAAAAGCGCGGCCGTGTTCGTCGCACCACCTTCCACCATGTAGGCCCAGAGCGATTGATAGTCGGCTTCCGACACAGTGGAGAGYCTGCGCAGTTCAGGGTCGGGTTTGTCGTCACCGGGCAGGGCGGCGAAGGGAACGCCTGCAGTGTGCAGGTGGGCGGCGTATTGTTCCAGCCCGTATTTCCAGTAGCCAGCACCGCCAAGGATKCKGGCRATGACMAGKCGGGATTTTGTGGCGCAGTTCTCAATGTGCAGATCCACCGACATCGGGTGTTTCAGGTGAGTCAGATTGGCTAGACGCAAGGTTGGCGGGTTGAGCATCTCTGCGCGCGCTTCGGACAATGCCGCGAGCTCGGTGTCCGCTGCGGAGATGAACACAACGTCCGCCGGGGTCTGGCCCAGATCAACAGGTTCGGTGCCATCATCAATGGCACCGGGGGTGGCGGCGAGAAGGTGCATCAGCGCGCGCTCCTGTGGCAGGGGTTAGAGCCTCCGGCGGGAGTATTTTTGAACAGAAGAAGCACGGGGCGTAGTTCCTTTCGCTCAGRGGTGTTTTTCCATGAACAGGCTGGCGGGGTGGTTGGGGTAGTCACCGAACGGCCCRATTTTCCGGTAGCCAAGTTTTTTATAGAGCGCGACACCGGCGGCGAGTTTTGGGCCTGTTTCAAGACGTATTATTTTGTGACCAGCTACCAGCGCCTGAGTTTCGATTTGGTGCATAAGTTTACGCGCAGCGCCGGTTCCCCGGGCATTTGGGGTAACGAATAGCCGTTTTATTTCAGCGTATTCGTCGCAGGCGCAAAGCGCGACACAGCCAAGCGGCTTACCTTCTTTCCGGGCAACAAAGAATTGGATATTTGGAGTATCCAGWTCTTCGGCGGAAAAGGTAAAACATTCGTCAATCGTGTAGACAGCACGCAGGGCATCCTCGGATCCTTCGATCAGGGCGCGGCCTTCTTTTGTCAGCGGGCTTTCTTGTGTRATGGTCAGAGTCATCTGTTTAGGGCGGCAATGATAGCAGCTTGATCGAGCCCTGAATGTCCTATCACCACCAGCCGGGTTTCGTGCGGYTCGTCGCTTGCCCAGGGGCGGTCAAAATAGGTTTCGATCCGGGGGCCAACGGCCTGTAAGGTTTGGCGCAACGGTTTGCCTGCTACCGCGACAAAGCCTTTTAGGCGCAGGATGGAATTCGCGCGGATCACCTCGGCTACCTGTGTTGCAAAGGCTTGCGGATCATTGATTTCCGGAAGCGTTACAACGAAACTTTCAAAGTCGTCATGGTCGTGGTCATGGTGGTGATCGTCGCCGTCGTGATGGTGATGAACCTCGTGGCGCTGGTCCAGATTGGACTCGGTTGCAGAATCCTGGCCGAGCAGAACATCTACGGGAAGCTGCCCCATTGTGGTTGTCAGTACCTGCACACCGTCGCGACTGTCATTGCGCAGGTTTGTCGTAAGGGTGTCAGCCTCGGTATCGTCAAGCAGGTCTRTTTTGTTCACAACGATCATGTCGGCGCAGGCAATCTGATCGTCGAATAGTTCGGACAATGGTGTTTCATGGTCGAGATTTTCATCAAGCTGACGCTGTGCATCAACGGCAGCGATGTTATGGGCGAACTGGCCGTCCAGAACGGCCCTGCCGTCTACCACCGTAACAACGCCGTCAACAGTGACCTGAGTTGAAATCTCCGGCCAGTTRAACGCACGCACCAATGGTTGCGGCAGGGCAAGACCGGATGTTTCAATGACGATATGATCGGGGCGGTTTTCGCGYTCCAATAGTTTTTGCATCGTGGGAATAAAATCTTCGGCCACGGTRCAGCAGATRCAGCCGTTGGAAAGCTCCATGATGTCKTCTTCGCTGCAGGTTTCGTCACCGCAACCGGTCAGGATGTCGCCGTCAATACCCAAGTCACCGAATTCATTGATGATCAGGGCGATGCGTTTGCCGTTGGCGTTTGCCAGCATATGGCGGATTAACGTGGTTTTACCGCTGCCGAGGAAGCCGGTGATGATGGTGGCGGGGATTTTTTGTGCCATTGGTTGCTCCGGTTAGTTGCTGTGGTTTTTTGACCAGAAATAGGCGGCCACAAACCCGAGTGTGACCCAGCTGGCCGCCGCAACGCCGAGGCTGCGGGTGGCGAAGAGTGACGAGAGTTCAGGTGGAGCGATGCCAAAATAAGTGTCTAGCATCGGAGCGCCGATGATGTGGGGTAAAGCCAGCGCTATGATGCCAATGATGCCSAACGTCAGGGTATTACCAAAGGCGATCAGACCAAGGCCGGTCGCGGAAATCAGGACAGTGGCGAGCCACCAGACCTGGCGTAGTTCGACCTCAGCCGCAATGGTGCCGGGGAGTTCCGGGGGCAGGCCGATGGCCGGCGCCAGTTGCATGGCGAGGAAGCCAGCGAGGCCCCAGATGATACCAGTTCGTGGCGTAATCCTGTGGCCATTTCGCTCGGCAAAGGCCATGAAAGAAACCATTATTAGCGCATAAGCAGTATAGGCGATGACGCTGAAGCCTACGGTAATCAGGTGGCGCGAAAGGTCCAGTTCGATGATGCCTTCGGGCCCGGCGGGGCTTTGCACGGGGCTGTCGAGACCTACGGCGAAGTGGGCACGCAGGCCACTTTCGTAGAGTTCACCCTCTAACAATACCGGAATCACCAGCCAAAACTGTAGCAGCGTGGCGACCAGCCCCGCTGCCAGACCAGCGAACAGCGCGCTGGTGAACAGATTTTTAGTCATGGTTTAATGGCAGGGGAAAGCGATGGCGTGGCGGGTGTCATGTGCGTTGTCGTGCAGCACAGACCCTTGCGCAAAGCCAGCCAGCAGCAGCAGAAACACACCGGCCAAAGCGGCGCTGGCGATGCTGATAAAGCTGGTGTCAGTCGTATCTTGAGTAATAGTTTTCGTAGTCATATCAATCTCCTATGTCCCGTCACACCCGACGGGTTGGGTTAGGCCGGCGCATGGCTGGTCTCCTGGCTTGCGGGTCGAGGCGCGCCGTCACCTTCCCGGGTTACCCCAGTGGTCATTGACGAAACGCTCTCCGCTTACAGTCGCGGGGGCGGCTGTGGTTTTGGGCCCTGATTGGGTCACCCGCACCACATTCCCATATGCTCCCCCCATGCTTGGCATGTTGAATGGGGAAACCATGCGCAGGCATTTGGCGCGAATTGGGCGGGTTGGTCAAGGGGGGATTGCGACCGGGGAGGAGCGGTTTGCGGCGGAGAATTTCAAACTCTTTAATAAGTTTCGGGGAATGTGTTTGAACTCTTTAATCAAATGTTCGTGGTTTGATCTGTCTGTTTTTAGAGCAGAACGAGGGTTTTGGAGCTTTTGGTGTTGGGTTGGAATGTCGTGATTGGACACTCTTCGGGATGCTGCATCGAAGGCATAAAGAAAAATTGACTGTGGAAACTATCTAGGTTTTCGCTCAGAGTTCCAGCCAAACAATTTACCAAAGGTAAGAGCACCAATGGCAACACTTCGGCAGTACTTTGATACCGATTTTTCAAATGCAACCAAACTAACTGGCACCGTAGAATATGAAGGCCAAAATATAGAGGCGAAGATTTGTTATGATTTCGTGGGAGGCGTCGCTTTCTTTGCTTGCTACATTCCAAGAAATGGAAAAATTAATATCTTACTTTCCGCTCTTTTGGAAAAATTTGCGAACGGGTCGACTCAAATTAACTTTGATGGTCATGTTGGTTTACCTGAAGGAAAATCATTTCCTGGCGAAATTTATGTCGACAACGGAAAAACATTTAACCTGAAAGCTCGGATCTCAGGCGACAACGAATGGGTTTCAATTCATGAATTCGAACGAGTAAAACGAATTTTTATTTATACGGAAACAATGCCAATAAAAAAATGTACTGATCGGCTTCGGTCGAATGCTAATGAAAAAGGAGTGAAAATTTTGTTTCGCTCAAAAAAATATGTTGAAACCCGAACTCGAAACGAAGTTCCTTTTGCATTTCTCAGCCACGACTCCAGAGATAAAGAAATTGCTCGAGAAATTGCTACCTACCTGCAAAATAGAATGTGCCCAGTTTGGTACGATGAGTTCTCACTTGCGGTAGGCGACCACCTGCGGGACAGTATTGAGCAAGGGCTGAAGGACTCCAAGAAGTGTGTATTACTATTGAGCAAGAATTTCCTGTCAAATTCCGGTTGGACCAAAAAGGAATTTGACTCAGTATTTACTCGGGAGCTTGTTGAAGAAAAGAAACTGATACTTCCCGTATGGTTGAATGTTTCGCAAAAGGAAGTCTTCGAATATAGCCCAAGCCTTGCAAACGTCTATGCACTGAACTGGAGTGAGCTTGGAAAAGAAAAAGTTTGTGAAAAGCTACACCGGGCGATTCTATAGAAACATTTTAGTTGTTCCGCCCGCGCATCGCACGAGCAGCGCCCGTCCTTCCCCATAGGAGGACGCTTTGCGCCTTCCCAAGGTCAGGCGCAGCCCTTTCGTTCACCCACCCCACCCATATCTTGTGGATAACTCCGCCATTCTGCCCAGACCTAGCCATTCTTCGTTGACTTGAGCCCTGCAGACCGGGACAATTGCGCCTTATAAGAATCAACCCCAAGGGTTTCACAGGCGTGCGTTTAACCAAGCTCCGACTTAACGGCTTCAAAAGCTTTGTCGATCCAACTGATCTGATCATTGCTGATGGTCTGACCGGGGTGGTGGGGCCGAACGGCTGTGGCAAGTCGAACCTGTTGGAAGCGATGCGTTGGGTGATGGGTGAAAACCGGCCCAAGGCGATGCGCGGTGGTGGCATGGAGGATGTGATATTCGCCGGGGCAGCCACCCGCCCGGCGCGTAACTTCGCCGAAGTGGCGCTATTTATTGACAACACAGACCGGCTGGCACCGGCG
>NVTR01000049.1 GCA_002732955.1 Marinosulfonomonas sp. | reverse complement strand
GCCCGGAATCCCGAAAACAATTTGAAACCCCGGTCCCGGCGGTGAAACGTGAACCGGCTAAAGCCGCGACGCCTGTCTTTTGCGACTTCAAACTGGAAGCCGTGGACCCGGATCTTTTTCCCGCCCCGGTCTGGCGGCGCATGATGATGCGACGGATGAATTCCCCGGAATTCAATCTAACCAAGGTTGGCGACCCGCAGGGATACCCCGAACTGCGCGCTTCTCTTTGCCGCTTTCTCGGGACCAGCCGGGGAATGAACATAAAGCCCGAGCAGATATTGATTGTCTCCAGCATCCAGCAGGCGACCAATGTTGTCGGCCAGATGTTTGTCACGCCCGGATCACCGGTGATTGTCGAGCGGCCGGGATGCAGTCTGATCGCGCCGATTTATGCCCGCGCCGGGGCCGAGATTATTCCGGTGGCGACAGACGTGGATGGTCTGCGGGTCGATCTATTGCCCGACCGGCGCAATGCTCTGGTCGCGGTGACGCCAGAGCGTCAGTTTCCCATGGGGGCGACCATGTCCACCAATAGACGACAAGCCTTGCTGGACTGGGCCGAGCGGCAGGATGCCCATGTTTTTGAGGTCGATTTTGACAGTGATTTCCGCTATGAGGGCTCACCGAAACCGGCGCTGCAAACACTCGACCAACATGGCAGGTTCATTTATGCAGGTTCGTTTGCGCTGACCATCGGGCCGGGCTTGCGGATCGGCTATCTTGTGATGCCACCGGCGTTGGTTGCGGACGCTCTCGACGCGCTGCGCCTGCTTGACCACGCCTATCCATGTCAAACACAGGGTGCGCCCTGGCTCGATCAGGCGGTGCTGTGCGACTTTCTGGACAGCGGTGGTTACGACAAACAGTTGCGACGCCTGCGCAAGGTTTATATGGAGCGGCGCGAYGTTCTTATTCARTCGCTGCACAAACACTTTGGCGCGTGTGAYCTGATTGGAACGTCGTCCGGCACCCATATTATCTGGCGCCTGCCTGCCCACTTGCCCGATGCCCCGACGTTCAAGACAACTGCCAGATCAGTGGGTGTCACCGTCAACACGTTGCAGCATGAAACGATTACCGGACCAGAGTTCCTGTCAGATTGGGACAGGTATCTGCTTTTRGGTTACGCTGACTTACAGCCAGAAAMAATCCGCAAGGCGGTTGAACGTATGGCGCAGATTTAGAGTTAGGGTGTTTGCCTGCAAAAACAGAWTGTAAGTTCTGAATTCAAACACCGGGCGGGGCAACCCACTAACGATGACCCCSGAATGAAAGCCCGGGGGTTTGTTATTTTTAGGGGGGGGTGGATGGCCCGTRTGGGGCCATTTCCGACACTCGATACTTATCGCAAACTGAATGGTTCACGATTGAACCGAGTGTCCCATTCGGCCCGAAGCGGAAGTGTGAAGTTATTACTTTTGTTAGGAGTTTTCAGATTATTGCGTATTTGAAATCATCCATTTCAAAGCGAGTCATATATCCGCCAACTGTTCGGATATCCACTTACACGCATCATTAAATTCCGCAACTCACGCATTTCGCCAGTGMGGTGGATAGGCTTTCTCGTATGCGGGTAAAGCCTCAATTCGGCCAAGCCATTTCGCGATATGCGGATAAACGTTGTGAATATCATCCAAACCAAGTTTCAACTCGACAGCATCATCCCTGCGCCCGGCTCTTATCAATCCCTGGATAATCGGCACGAAAGTTACATCTGCCGCAGAGATTGTATTGCCCGCCAGATAATGTGTATCGGCAAGGATCGCCTCGACCCATTTTAATGCATCTTGAACATTCCTGGCAGCGGTTTTGATAGCATCTCCGGATTGTTTTGCCTGTCCCCGAATTAGCGGCCGGACGACGCCATTGTTAATCGAGTCTCGCGCATGGTTCATGACTTCAAAAACACGCTGCCATATATGGCCGGTTTCTTCGGGAGTTCGGCCAAACAAGGCGGGCTGCGGGTGTTTTTGCTCAAGATATGCAAGGATAGCTATTGATTCATAGATWACGAAATCTCCATCCTTGAGCACGGGAACCTTTCCGTGTGGGTTAAGAGCAATGAATTCCGGTGTCTTGTGTTCCCTTTTGCCGGGATCAAGGCGATGGGATACATAAGACAACCCCTTAATCTCCAACGCCAGCATTACGCGCCACGCATTGGGGCTGCCGCTGATCCAATAAAATTCGTAGGCCATGAAATTTCYCCGTTTTACAGCAATGTCTGATTTTTCTATGTCGGAGGCCCTGACTATAAGTCAGGGCCAGGTTTGCTAAACTGAGCTTTGGTCAGCTAAGAAGCAAACCRCCGCTTGCCTGAATAATTTGGCCAGTGACCCACCCAGAGTCATCGCTGGCAAGCCAGGCAATGGAACGACCGACATCCTCAGGCTCACCCAAACGCCGCAAAGCAGTGGCTTCATTCACAAGTTTGGTGAGAACTTCTTGCGGCGTTGCAGCCAACATGTCCGTCTTGGTCAAACCCGGTGCAACAGCATTGACGCGAATGCCCATTGGGCCAAATTCATTGGCAAGAATTTTAGTAATCCGGTCAATACCCGCCTTGGTTGCAGCATAAGCCGAAAACCCGGGGASGGCACTTTGCCCCGCAACGGAACTAAGATTGATGATCGAACCCCGGCTCTTTTCAAGCGCTGGTGTCGCATCACGGCATAAGGCCAAGACACCTTTAATGTTTGCTGCCAGCATTTCGTCGATTTCTTCATCGGTAATCATGCTGAGAGGTTTGACGGTAGCAGCGGCGGCATTATTTACCAAAACATCAAGACGCCCGAATTTCTCTAAAGTGTAGTCGATGATACGCTTCGAACTACCGGAAAGTGAAACATCGGCTTGAATATACTCAATATTTCCGACGTGCTTTATCGCGAGTTCTTTAAGAGGGGCTTCACGTCTGCCAACGACAAGAACTTTGGCGCCTTCGCTGACAAATGCTTCAGCAGCAGCGCGGCCAATGCCGCTACCGCCACCGGTTACGATTGCTACTTTGCCTGACAGAAGGTTTGATGTCGAAAATTTCGTCATGGGATATCTCCAGTTTGGGTGTTTTTATCAATTGTGTTTKCGATGCAGCTCAATGATCAGAATTGCTTTGCTGTCGTAGAATTATGTGGCGCATAAAAATTATTAAGTCCTCGTATTCGCACTTTCTTGGTGCAATAACGCACCAATGAACAATTGGGATGATCTTCGCTTCTTTTTGGCCGTTGCCCGCAAAGGGTCAATTCGTGGGGCTGCAATCTCATTGGGCGTTAATCATTCAACGGTTTCACGACGCATTGATGCGTTTGAGAAAAAACTGAATACCCGTCTGTTTGAGCGGCTGCCATCCGGCTACTTTATTACCCAGGCTGGCGAAGAGATGCTTCAATCAACCCAAGAGATCGAAGCAAAAACCAATTTAATTGAAAGAAGGGTAATCGGACGGGATACGCGGCTAAGCGGCGTACTTCGGGTGACTTTGCACGATTCACTGGCGCAAAAACTGTTGATGCCGGATCTAGTCGGATTTGGCCAAGCCTACCCCGGAATAGAACTGGATCTGTTAATTTCCAATTCAATGGCCGATTTGGCCCGGCGCGAAGCTGACATTGCGATCCGGATATCAAACGAACCACCCGACAATCTTGTGGGAAGACGCATCCTTAAAGTCTTCACGGCGATTTACGCTTCACATGACTATCTGGACACAGGAAACTCATCTGAGCGCGAAAACAGTTTAGTCTGGATCGGATGGAATGACACTGTACCAGACCCGCAATGGGTGCGGGAATCTCCCTATCCAAATGCGCCCGCTCGCCATCGTATTCCCAACCCTTTAAGCCAATTGGAGGCAGCCAAGGCGGGATTGGGCCTAAGTGTACTTCCTTGCTTTATGGGTGACACAGAACCTGTATTGCGTCGCTTACCAAAAAGTACAGTAACGCCCAGCCGTGATATCTGGATACTGACCCACGAAGACTTACGCCACACCGCCCGCGTGCGCGTGTTCAACGATTTCATGGCCACGGCTATTCTGGAAAARMGWGATTTGCTCGAAGGGCGGTGCCCGCGTTAGAAGAATTCCGGGGTACAATCAGCCGGGCAGTCCCATTCCTTCATAGGCCACCATGTGCTGATCCGAGCCTTCTTCACGCAGTGGGATCAGCGCTTGGTATTCGGGCGAACTATGCCAACTGTCGAGCACGTCCATAGAATCAAATCCAATCACGAAAACCATCTGATGGCCGTCGCTTTCGCCATTCAGCATCTTGGGCTGCGTGCGTTTCAGGCGACGGTTTTCCTCAGCCATCGCCTTTAGTTCTGAAATCATCGACGCATCTATTGCCCGGCAGGTGATACCTGCATCACCGAGAGGGCATTCCACCGAACTTCKAACGCCATTTGTAAAAACTGGCGTTACTCATGCCATGCTCGCGGCACAGTTCCGAAACCGGCACACCGCTCTCAGCCTGCTTCAGAATACCCATGATCTGCGCGTCGCTATATCGTTTGTTCTTCATTCGAAATCTCCTCAGATATTATGCCGAGAAAATTCTACGCGTGAACACCACCAATATGCAGGGGGATTACTCTGAGTAGGGGTGGTTTTCGCGAAATGAAGCTCAAGCACCRATTCGAAACACCGTCCGCGAAAACGGAATTGCAAACCCGGTTCCGAGTACCGGACGGGACAACCTGCCAAAAAACAAACCCCCGAGTAAAAGCCCGGGGGTTTGTTGTCAGAATAACTGTTGGTCAGCAGATATACTTAAGGTGCTTCGGGTGCATTCTTAGTATTTTCACGGTGCTTGATCGTCCGCTGCATCACCAAATAAAACAATGCTACACCACATACTAAAGCGGCCAGGCCAGCCATAGCTATATTTCCCGGGGTAAAAAAATTGACGAGYGTTTCCATAATGGCTCCCTATTGAGTTTGYATCACAATTAGGAACAATATTGATGAAATGCGGCTAATTTTCGTCAAATCGGGGACAATCTGCTGACGTGGAAAACCGCAGAAACTTCCGCCAATCTACCGACTTCGCCTGCCTCTGTTATGCGGGTGCAAACCCGAAGAAATCATTCCGACAGGGCGTAAGGAACTGCTTCTTTTTAGCACAAGTATATTCGCCAAAGGCCCGCCCCATCAGGGTGAAATCAACGCTGGCAGCACCAGTGCCACAACCAATGTGGAGAACAAGTTCGCCCAATCCGGCGGCCGATTTTTCGACCAAACGGACGTTCACCGACTGCTTCAGCTGATCAAGGTTAGCTTCGTGATCAATCCATTTCAGTCCCGGCGTGCTGCTCCAGTTGGCCCATTGCGTGGCGTTATCGCCATTAACGGRCNGGTCACGAACCATTCAAAGCGTTTTATGCAGGTCAGGTACAAAGGTCTGGTCTTCCATCGGCGGGCGCACGTATCCGGCTTGTGGCGGGCGCTCATCCAGTTCTATCGGCTCTGGTGTCAGATCCTCATAGGGGATCAGCGATAGCAAATGCCCGATGCAATTCAAACGCGCATGTTTTTTCACGTCCGAATTCACCACCCACCAGGGYGCCTGYTTAATGTCGGTATGGGCAAACATCATATCTTTGGCGCGGGAATAYTCCGCCCATTTCTTACGGCTTTCCAGATCCATYGGYGACAGCTTCCAGCGCTTGGTCGGGTCGGTCAGGCGTTTTTGAAACCGGCGTTCCTGTTCTTCGTCCGACACTGAAAACCAATACTTGATCAACTGAATGCCYGAGCGCACCAGCATCCGCTCAAATTCCGGGCAGGTGCGCATGAATTCCTGATATTCGGTCTCGGTGCAAAATCCCATCACCCGTTCAACACCGGCGCGGTTGTACCAACTGCGGTCAAAGATCACGATCTCACCGGCTGCTGGTAAATGCTGCACATAACGCTGGAAATACCACTGGGATTTTTCGCGCTCAGTCGGGGCGGGCAACGCCACCACCTGACAAATCCGCGGGTTCAGCGCCTCGGTGATCCGTTTGATGGTGCCGCCCTTACCTGCGGCATCGCGGCCCTCAAAAATAATCGCCACTTTGTGGCCGGTAACCTTTACCCATTCCTGTAACTTGACCAACTCGATCTGCATTCGGGCCAGCTCTTTTTCATATACAGAGTTGTTGATTTTCTTTTCGGTTTTGTCCGACATATTGCTGGTTCCTTGTTGCCAAATCCCCGTTCGCGTTTGCGGGCATACCATGGGTTGAAGCCACAATAGTCAAGCGCCGCCCGTCCCTCTAACGCCCAAGAGTTTTCTGAAAACTCTTGCAAATATTGTTCAGAATGATTTTCAGCTAAACCGGCAGTGCCGTGGTCTTGAACACCGTCTTCAACGCAAAAGATGAGTGCATCTGCGCGACACCGGGCAATTTCGCCAAATAACGCCGATGTATCTGTGCAAAATGCTCGGTATCAAACACAACCACTTTCAACAGATAGTCCGCCTGTCCAGCCATCAGATGGCATTCCAGCACATCGGGTATTTTGGCGACRCCGCGCTCAAACGCCTCCAGCACCTCATCSGCCTGCCCCGACAGGGTGATTTCCACAAATACGGTGGTCGGGCGACCCAGCAATTTCGGGTCCAGCAGCGCCACATAATTCTTAATAAAGCCGGATTTTTCCAACTGCTGCACCCGGCGATGACAAGCCGAGGGTGACAGGTTCACCCGCTCTGACAGCTCGGCGTTGGTCACCCGGCCATTCTTTTGCAGAACCTCCAGAATTCGGCGATCTATACTATCAAGTTCTTGCATGTGCGAATAATCTTCGAAGATTTATGGGTTCTACGCACTATATGACACTACACCCCACCCGATACCAGTGCTCTTTTCAAAGCAATTGCGCCGGACCTGCGCGATACCTTGTTCAAATCAATCGGAGATACCCCATGAAAATCGGATGCCCTAAAGAAATCAAACCGCAGGAATTTCGCACCGGCCTGACCCCAAATGCTGCCCGCGAAGCAATCAACCACGGCCACGAAGTGCTGGTGGAAACCAACGGTGGAGCTGGTGCTGGTTTCCCGGATCAGGATTATGTCGATGCAGGTGCGCGGGTCACCGACTCTGCCGCTGAAATCTTTGAATGGGCCGACATGATCGTTAAAGTCAAAGAACCCCAACCCGGTGAGCGCAAGATGCTGCGAGAAGGTCAGGTGTTGTTCACCTACCTGCACCTCGCCCCCGACCCCGATCAGACCAATGATCTGCTGGCCTCGGGCTGCACTGCAATAGCCTACGAAACCGTTACTGATCGCAACGGCACATTACCCCTGCTTGCACCAATGTCCGAAGTAGCCGGGCGATTGGCCCCGCAGGTGGGCGCATGGACCCTGCAAAAAGCCAACGGTGGTCGCGGTGTGCTGATGGGCGGCGTCCCTGGTGTTGGACCGGCCCGCGTTGTCGTGATCGGCGGCGGCGTCGTCGGCACCCACGCCGCCAAAATCGCCGCTGGCATGGGCGCGGATGTCACCGTACTGGATCGTTCCCTGCCACGTTTGCGTTATCTGGACGATGTGTTTGGTGGTCAGTTCAAGAACAGCTATTCCTCGGCCGGTAACACCATTGATCTGGTGCGCGAGGCCGACATGGTCATTGGCGCGGTGCTGATCCCCGGTGCCGCTGCCCCGAAACTGATCAGCCGCGCACAGCTRTCCGAAATGAAACCGGGTGCGGCCCTTGTCGATGTCGCCATTGATCAGGGCGGTTGCTTTGAAACCAGCCACGCCACAACCCATCAGGACCCGATCTACGAAGTTGATGGCATCATGCACTACTGCGTCGCCAACATGCCCGGCGCGGTTGCGCGCACGTCCACCATTGCGCTGGGCAACGCYACCATGCCGTTCATGCTGGCGCTGGCTGACAAGGGCTGGCARCAAGCCTGCGAAGACGATGAGCATCTGCTGAACGGGTTGAACGTCCATGCCGGGCATCTGACTTATTACGCGGTTGGCAAGGCGCTTGGGATTGATGTGTTGTCGCCAGCACTGGCGTTAAAACTTTAGCGCCCCGCGWTTTATAGCCCATCAAAAGCAAYACTCTGCCCGCYAAATGCCTTCGCGCAGACTTTTGGCGGGTAATAGTAGCAGGTAGCGCGTAGCCCAGACCCGGGACCAGYATCCCTAAKGCGTATAWTGTTCGCTATGGCCCGGTTATTTCACCGTCAAAACCGAACATTTMGCCAAAAGCTCAACCCGGTGCGACACCCCGCCGCGCAACGTCGATTCTATRTTGCCCAAACCACGAGAGCCAATGACGATCAAATCTGCCTCTTTCTCTTTGGCAATTTTGACAATCGTGCGCGCCGCCGGCCCCGTCTCCACAATTTTCGTAATATTTTTTACGCCCGCCTCGCTTGCAGTTGCCGCTGCGTGCGATACCAGATCATTTGACAGCGACTTCATCGCATCCAGATCAGCCCTGCCAAGGTGTTCCAGCTGGGCGTAGGCACTCAGCTCTGCTGATAATTTTTTTGACTGGTGCGCTTTGATAACGGTCAGAATTGTCATGTCGGCATCGCAACCGGACGCAACTTCAGCGGCAACTTTCACMGCCTTCAACGAATGGCTGGATCCGTCAACCGCGACCAGGAGTTTTTTAATCATTTTTCTGTCCCTTAAATTATGCCCCAGGCACWGGCCATGCCAGGTATTGCCTGCCGRAACGCAAGTCCGGTAGTTGAAGCTAGTAACTTATCAGGAACTGGTCCAGTTATTTCAATATTGGGTAGTGTCTTTGCATGGCCAGYAGCGGTTGCGCCCTGCATAATTGCCAGAACGCAACCACTTTACGGTAAGGTTCGCTACTTCTTCAGCGCCGCGGCAATCTCTTTCAACAGATCATTATCACTTGGACCCGGATCTGCGGCTGGTGCTTTTTCTTCTGGCGCCTTGGTCTTGTTCACKGCCTTGACCARCATGAATACAACCCACGCAATAACCACAAAATTGATCACTGCCATGATAAAGCGCCCATAAGCGAACACTGCTGCACCGGCTTCCTCGGCCTCGCCAATTGTGGCGAATTCACCTTCACCCAGCAGCGCGAACATGCCGGAAAAATCCACCCCACCCATGAACAGGCTGATAATCGGATTAATCAGGTCACCCACCAGCGACGTCACAATCGCCGTAAAGGCCGCGCCGATGATGATACCAACGGCCATGTCCATGACATTTCCTTTGGCGATAAAATCTTTGAACTCTTTGATCATAATAGTACCTCACTGTTCGTTTACTACTGCACCGGTTCGCCCAGTGCTGGTGGCGGCCAGATAGCATAAATTATTGTTGCTGTTCACCTTTTTCCGGGGGGAATAAACCACTATGTGTCCCCAAGGAAACACCCAAAGGACACCCAATGAGCAACCTGTCATCATTTGAAATCACCAAGCGCTGGCCCGCTAAAGACCCTGACGTGATCCAGCTTTATTCTTTCCCGACACCAAACGGTGTCAAAGCATCAATCATGCTGGAAGAAACCGGCCTGCCCTATGAGGCCCACACAGTCAGCATCATGGGCGACGTCAACACGCCTGAGTTCCTTTCCCTGAATCCAAACAATAAAATCCCGGCAATCATCGATCCAAACGGCCCTGATGGCGCGCCGATTGAGTTGTTTGAAAGCGGTGCGATCCTGATTTATCTGGCGGAAAAGTCCGGGCAATTGCTGCCGAAGGATGCCAGGGGCCGCTATGAAACGCTGCAATGGCTGATGTTCCAGATGGGTGGCGTTGGTCCGATGTTCGGCCAGTTGGGCTATTTCTACAAATTCGCTGGCTCGGAAATCGAAGACGAGCGCCCGGTTGAGCGCTACCTGAATGAAACAAAACGCCTGTTGAACGTGATCAACCAGCAGCTGGAAGGCAAARRCTGGATCACCGGCAGCTATTCCATCGCTGATATCGCCATCGCGCCGTGGCTGAACGCGCTGAATTTCTACGGTGCCCGCGAAGAAGTCGAATGGGACAGCTTCAAAAACGCCGTCGCCTACCGGGATCGTTTTTACGATCGCCCCGCCGTGCAAAAAGGCAAAGACATCCCGCCGCGCGACGGCTAACCGGGCAGCGCGCCTGTCAATACGTAGCGCAATATATGAACCACCTGCTGCGGCGTTTCGGCAACCGCCAGCGCCGCAGCATCCACCTCTTTCAAGGGGTGCTGATGTTCGGGCCCGTGCAACACAATCAGCGATTTACCCAAAGCCGAGGCATAGCCCGCATCAAACGCTGCATTCCACTGCTTGTACTGATCACCAAAACGAACKACGACAACATCGGCCTGCTCRATCCCGCGCCGGGTGCGGATCGCGTTCACCTGCGCACCTTTTCGATCATGCCAGAACTTGTCCATCTCAGCACCCAATATTGCAACCCCACAATCATCAGACGCCGCATGATCCGTCACCGGGCTGTTAAACGACACATCCAGCCCCTCGGCCCCTTCAATAATTTGCTCGCGCCAATCGGTGTGAATTTCGCCCGACAGGTAAATTTTCAACGCCATTTTCGATCCCTCATTTTGCTAAGTAATACCTAACGGTCCCAAAACTTGGATGCAATTCCATTGCGCCGACGACAAGCCGCGAACTTGACCAACATTCTACCCCATGTTCTAATTTTGATAACGCGCGCAGGGGAAAAACTATGACAGCTAAAACACACAACTGGATCACCATCCATTTTGGCAGATTCACGGAAGAACCGATCACATCCGAGACGGACTTTTCCGGCCCACCAACCGCTGACGCCTGGCGCTGTGGCCCCGACGGTGCTGTGGCGGCCAATGGCTTTCGTTCGCCAAATTCCAAAATCTGGGGCGGCATCGGGTTTTACGAAAACCAACAGGACGCTTTGGCGACGATGGCGCTGGATCAGGGCGCGCTGCCTTTCGCGGGGCAGGCGACTGAATCCTGGCACGCTCTGGCCGGCGTGATCACCCACCGCGGAGAGATTGATCTGTCAACCGCAACCGAACCCCACCCGGCTTTCACAGCGCATGATACAGTYCCCGACGGTGTGCTCGCGGTCATCACCACTGCCGGTTACGCAGACTACTCGGACACAGATCACGAGCGCCACAAAGAGTTCCTGCAAGGCGTTGAACAGGTTCGGGACTATTACACCTCCCTGTCCGCWAACGTCATGCGGCARGTATTCAACCCACCTGATACACCGGACGGCTGTACCTTTTCTATCTGGCGCGGCACGCCTGAAATGTTGAAAAGTGCGTATAAGGACGGCACTCATTCAGACATGCTTGAACGCCACCGACTAAGCCCGCTATTCGATCGCAGCTCGTTCACCCGGTTGTCGCTGCAAAATAGCCGAGGCACATGGGGCGGCAGCGATCCACTGGCAGAAGCCGCCGTCTGATTGTTATAAAATATTGCCGCCGGGGCCATGACAGAACCGGCGGCAACCCTAACTGAAAAGCCGCTTAGCTTTCGTGATTTTCGCAGCTTACACTGGCGTTGAATGGCACATACACACCGGCAGGGTTGTCCCGAAATGCCCAGATATGGCGGTCAAAATGCGGTTCAAACCCATGCGCTTCGTCGCCGCCCGTGGCCATATCATCCGCCATTGCATCCCAGACTTTACCTGCAAACATCGGCGGCTCGGAATTGCCTGCTGCGGCCCAGGCTTCCTGGAAAACCAGGTTTTCAACGCCAATAAGTTCCAGCGAGCCATCCGCCTGCGGTTCATATAACAAAATTGCCGGCGCCATGAAATTCGTATGCGTCCCAGCACCCGCAACTCTGGGTTCACCGCCGGAGATCTTTAACTTCGCCATGTTCAGATAATGGATGCCCATCGCGCCCCATTCCGGCGGCAGACCTTCCTCGGCGGCCGAGACACAAGCGCCAGACGGGTCTGGAATAAACCCCTCGGCCAGCGCCACATTGACGTCCATATATTTTTCGGTGGCCGCTTTGACGGCAGCAATCTGGTCAGCTTCGCTTTGCGCTGACGCAATGGTCGCAAAGCCAAAGGTAGCGCAAGAAAATACAAGCGCTTTACATGCTATATTCATTTCAAATCCCCGTTTTTGTGATTATTGTGTATGGTCGCTTCGTCGCAGTTCACACATCTTCCAGAAATGTAATCTGTGGCGCACTCGTCACCCCGGCGTTTTGCATCGCCGTTTTCAACCGGGCACTATTAACATATTCCCGGGCATTCTCAAAATTGTCCCACTCAAATAGCGCCGTTATCGTGTTCGGATCGCCAGCATCGCGAAATATCTGGGCTGACTTTTCGCCCGCCTCGTCGCGCATCGGTAAAACATCGTTGAASGCTGCCTGCCATTTGTCGAAATCCGCAACACCATGGGTGATCAATACGTGAGTCATATTTTTTCTCCTTTTGCCGACAGTTCGACACGATTGCCGATCTGATGCCGCCACCCTGACCAACAAAAATGCTGCCGCAAATCCTTCCACTTGCACAACCGCTTTGCATTATTGCAAAGTGAGCCCATGTACGAATGGAGCGATATTCGGATTTTCCTGGCGGTAGCACGCGAAGGCTCGGCCCTGGCCGCCTCAAAATTCCTTGGCGTTAACCAAACCACAGTGAACCGCCGCATTAAGGCATTGGAGCATGACCTTGGCCTCACTTTGTTTGACCGACAGAACCGCGGCCACAGCCTGACCGAACAGGGAAAGTCCCTGCTTGGTTCCGCCCAAAGCCTGGCCAATCACGCCCATGATCTGTCATCCGCCGCCGAACGCCTGCGCCGCACAATATCAGGTGTCGTCCGCGTCACCGCCCCCGAAGAAACCTCAAACCTGGTCATCATCCCTATCGCCGCCGCGTTTCAGTCAGCCTATCCACAGGTTCGCGTCGAACAGGTTGCTGCCAATCGCAGACTGGATATCGTCCATGGTGAAGCCGACGTCGCAGTTCGCAACGGCTCCCACCCGGACGACCCAAGGCTTATCGCCAAACGTCTGCCCGATTTCGCCTGGACACTTTATTGCAGCCAGGCTTACGCAGACAGTCACGGCATGCCGTCAGATATTAGTCAGGTCGCCGACCACGACTATGTGGGTTATGTTGATGGGCCCAGTAACTGGAGCGCCTATATCTGGTTCCTCGCCCAGGTCAAACCAGCCAACCTCGTCAGCCGATCCAACACGGTCACCAACATGAAAGCCATGCTGAAATCTGGTGTTGGCGTCGGTTTGCTGCCATGCCTTGTCGCCGACCCGGAACCAAATCTGATCCGCTGTTTTGAACCGCTGCGCCAACTGGACGCGGAAAGCTGGATGCTAACCTCGCCCGAAGCGCTAAGCTCACCGCAGGTGCGCGCCTTTATTGATTTTCTGGTGCCCCGGATYATGGARCAACGCGACAGGTTCACCGGCCATAACCCAAAAYTACCATCTGGCTAAGTTCTTCTTTGTAAAAATACCCYCGCCAGCTGCACAGATTTTTCTGCGAAAAATCACCCCCGYAATAYCCCGCCCGTAGCYTTCGCGACGCCAGCAATGATCTTTGCGCAAACTGCCTCAATATCTTTATCCGTCAGCGTCTTGCCCATTGGTTGCAAACGCACAGAAATGGCCAGCGATTTTTTACCGTCGCCCATCTGCGCCTCGGCCTTTGCACCCTTGAATTCGTCAAACACCGCGACACTTTCAATCAGAAGCTTATCCGCGCCAGCAGCCGCATTAACCAGCTTCAGGGCCTCCAGATCAGCATCCACCACAAAGGCAAAATCCCGCTCGACGGCTTGCAAATCATTTATCTTCAATGCCGGACGCGTCGAAGTTTTCGCCTTCGGAAACGGCACGCGTTGCGGAAACACCGTAAACGCCACTGCCGGGCCTTTCACATCCATGGCCGCCAGCACGCGGGGGTGAACCTCGCCAAAAACCGCCAGCACATTCTTTGGGCCCAGCGAAATCTGCCCGGATCGTCCCGGATGCCACCAGTCAGGCGCGTTGCGCAGTATCTGCGCCTTGGCCGGTGCGCCAATTGCTGACAAAACCGCTTCTGCGTCTGCCTTGGCGTCATACACATCCACGCTGCGCCGTTCACCGTGGGGTGCGCGCGCACTCGACTGCCCGATAAACAGACCGGCCACCTGTACCTGATATTCATCCGGCTCACCGCCATGAAACACCGGCCCCACCTCAAACAGCGCCATGTCCATAATGCCGCGCGCCTGATTGCGCGACGCCGCCGCCAGCAACCCCGGCAGCAGATCGGGGCGCATATGGCTCATTTCCGAACTGATCGGATTGGCGAGCATCACGGCATCCGCGCCCCCGCCAAACAGCTTGGCCGAGGCCTGATCAATGAATGAATAGGTCACACATTCATTGTACCCCAGCGCCGCCACGGTACGGCGCGCGGTCCCTTCACGTCTTTGCATCCGTGTCAGTATCGGCTTTGCCACCCCAACCGGGCGCGGCATCGGCTTGCCGACCAACTTGGTCAGGCTCGCAACCCGCGCAATCTCTTCCACCAGATCGGCTTCGCCCTGCACGTCCGGGCGCCACGACGGCGCGTGCGCCATATCGCCGTCCAGCACAAACCCCAACGCCTCCAGCGTTGCGCGCTGTACGTCTGGCGCAATCTCCATACCGACCAGTGACTGCACCCGATCCGTATCCAGATGATAGGCGCGGCTCACATCCGGCACCGCGCCAGCCGTCACGACTTCAGAAACCTCACCGCCACACAGTTCAACAATCATTTCAGCCGCCAGCCCCATCGCACCGGCATTGAACCCCGGATCAATGCCGCGTTCATTGCGATAGCGGGCGTCGGAATTGATCTTCAATGCACGACCGGTCTTGGCGATCTGGATAGCCTCCCACACAGCGGCTTCGACAAACACGTTTACCGTGTCCCCGGTGCAGCCGGTGCGCAAACCGCCCATAATCCCGGCGATACTGGCAATACCTTCATCGTCCGAAATCACCACCATTCCGGCTTCCAGCACATGTTCTTTCTCATCCAGCCCGACCATCACCTCGCCACCACGCGCGCGATGCACCCGCAGATCACCGACCACCTTGTCAGCATCAAACACATGCAAAGGCCGGTTGCGGTCATAGGTGAAGAAATTCGTCACATCGACCAGAGCAGAGATTGGCCGCAGCCCGATTGCGCGCAGCCGGTCCTGCAACCACTGCGGCGAGGGCCCGTTTTTCACGCCACGCACCAGCCGCCCCATGAACACCGGTGCCGCGTTGCTTGTATCATCGTCAATCGTCACGTTGATCGGGCTCGGGAAATCCCCGGCTATATCCGCAACTTTCGCAGGCTTCATCACGCCCAAACCGCGCGCTGCCAGATCGCGCGCAATGCCGCGCACCCCCAGCGCATCTGGCCGGTTCGGTGTGATTGCAATCTCGATCACCACATCCACCTTGGCCGGATCATTCGCCGCCAGCCAGTCGACAAAATTGTCACCAACTTCGCCCGACGCCAGTTCAATAATCCCGTCATGCTCATCCGAAATCTGCATTTCACGCTCGGAGCACATCATCCCATGGCTTTCGACGCCGCGGATTTTGCCGACTTTGATCGTGGTATCAATGCCGGGAATATACATCCCCGCCTGCGCAATCACGACAGTGATGCCGGTCCGAGCATTGGGCGCGCCGCAAATGATTTGCTTCACCCCTTGCGAAGTCTCCACCTGACACACTTGCAGACGATCCGCATCCGGGTGCTTTTCGCATGACCTGACAAAACCAATGCGAAAATCGCGCAAGGCATCGCTGGGGTTCTCAACCGCCTCAACCTCAAGCCCCAGATCGGTCAGCGCATCGCAGATATCCTCAACCGAAGCATCCGTCTCCAGATGGTCCCGCAACCAGCTCATCGTGAATTTCATCTTAGGTCTTCCTTATTCCAACAAAGGGCACCGCCCGGACCTCGGGGTGGGTGCAAAGCGCCCTCCCCATGGGGGAGGTCCGGGCGCGGCCCGTGCGATGCACGGTCCATTTGCGTTTCCGCCAGCCTCATTCCACCGGCTCCATATCCACCAGATCCTCAACCAATTCAAACCGCTCGCAAACTATTTCCATTTTTCCCGTAAAACCGCCATTGCGCTTGAAATACTCAATATGATCGCGCCGCCAACCTTTGTAATCCTCGTTCTCACCCTCAGCCAGTGCGAACGCCTCACCGATCTCGTCAAACGCCATCCGTTCCACGCTCGTCGTGCGGATCACCAAGGCAGGCGAGCCATCCCAGTTGGTCGCAATATCACAGCGCCCCACCACCGGCATATCCTCGCCCCCCGCCTGAAAATCCCGCAGAGCGCCACAGGTCGCGGTTTTCTTACCCTTGCGCACAAGGCTATTCAGCCGCGCGCACAGCTCAGCACTATCGCCAAACTTGAACATCCCCGCACCCGGGTATTTTTCAATCAGATCAACCGTCATCATCCATTCCATTCCCCGTAGGGCGGGCTTCAGCCCGCCATCCGCCCACCACACAAAAGGGTCGCGCTTGACCTTGGGAGGGCGCAAAGCGCCTTCCCGTGGGGAAGGTCAGGCGCGGCCCGTGCTGCGCACGAGCCAGAAAGTTTGAAGCAAAACATCGGCTCAATCTTGGTTTCTCCAAAAATAGAGTTTTCGAATCGTCCAATCAAAAACGCGAACAAACGGGCTCATAATACTTTTGCCAAATATTGCGACAATTCCGATAACAATCACTATTGGGAAAACAAGCCAAATCAAGGTTCCCGCGATAAATGTTCCGGCAATATAACCCGCTGCGCCAGTCAAAATTAGGCCACCGGAACTGTGGGCAACGACAGAAATTCCAAAAACTTTAGCAAGAACCAGCAATGCACCTGTCGCGCCAGCACTCGTCCCTGCAACTGACGATCTCTTCCAAAGGTTTTCTTTCGGAGACCATTCAAATTTAGCCCATTTCGCAAGCTTGGAGATGACGACTTGTTTCACCCCTACACCCCCCCATGCAACGTCGGCACATCCAACGCCCGGAACCCATAATGCCGCAACCACCGCAAATCGCTATCAAAAAACGCCCGCAAATCCGGGATGCCATATTTCAGCATCGCAATCCGGTCGATCCCCATGCCAAACGCAAACCCCTGCCACGCGCCCGGATCAACCCCGGCCGCCTCCAAAACCTTCGGATGCACCATGCCAGAGCCCAGAACCTCCATCCAGCCGTCACCCTCACCGATTTTCAACTGCCCGCCAACCCAGGAACACTGAATATCCACCTCGGCAGACGGTTCCGTGAACGGAAAATGCGACGCCCGAAACCTTGTCTTAACCTCAATGCCAAAGAACGCGCTAAAGAACTCCTCCAACACCCATTTCARGTTGGCCATCGAMAKGTCYTTGYCAATCGCCANGCCCTNCRAYCTGATGGAACATCGGCGTGTGGGTYTGRTCGTAATCNGNSYGSKATACACNNGSCCCGGYGCRATSAYSCGSASCGGCGCRCCGKKYTTYTCCATMKSSCGGATTTGCACYGGCGAYGTRTGSGTGCGCAACACRTGCGGCGGACGCTCATCSCCSTCWKCGCGGTKCATRTARAACGTATCRAATTCCTGKCGSGCCGGRTGRTGCGGCGGGATGTTCARYGMRTCRAAATTRTASMARTCGKTTTCAATYTGCGGSCCYTCRGCSACSGWRAACCCCATGTCGGCGAAAATCGCCGAAACTTCTTCAGTCACCTGAGATACCGGATGGATCGACCCCTTTGGYCGCGCCCTTCCGGGCARAGTCACATCCAGCCATTCRCCCCGCAACCGCTCATCCARCGCCGCATCCCCCAGCGCCGCCTTCTTCGCCGCCAGYGCTGACGTTATCTCACCCTTCAGCGCATTCAGTTTTGGCCCGACWRYYTKKSKMWMSKCRKSWKTSMTYKKMMCMAKTKCRCGSWYTTYYWRSGSGASKKCGCCCTTTTTRCCGACGGCGGCCARCCGGATGTCTTCCAGTGCTGCTTCATCACCGGCACCTGCCACCGCATCCAGATATTTCTGCCTCAGATCGTCCATCAACGGACCCCTTCAAATTTCCCCCGTCGTGCTAACACACAGGGGCCTAAACACAAGAAGCCGCGAGACCCGTTAAGGTCCGCGGCTTCCTAAATTTCYTACCCTAAAAGGGTGTTAAGCGAGCGCGGCCTTTGCCTTATCGACAATGGCGCTAAACGCATCAGGTTCATGCACGGCCAGATCGGCCAGAACTTTGCGATCGACCTCAATACCTGCCAGCGACAGCCCGTTGATGAAACGGCTGTATGTCAGCGCYTCATCATGGCCGCGAACAGCAGCATTGATCCGYTGAATCCACARMGCGCGGAAATTGCGCTTGCGGATTTTACGGTCGCGGGTTGCATATTGGTTGGCTTTATCAACRGCYTGCGTGGCKGTTTTRAAATTCCGGCTRCGKGCRCCGTAATAGCCTTTGGCCGCTTTGATGACTTTGCGGTGACGTGCGTGGGCGACTGTTCCGCCTTTGGTTCTCGACATTGTTCAAACCCTCCTAGCGGTCATACGGCATGTAGGATTTAACGATCTTGCTGTCCGGTGCGGATAGCTCGGTCGTCCCACGTGCGTTGCGAATGAATTTTTTGGTACGCTTGATCATACCGTGGCGTTTGCCAGCTTGCGCTGCCATGACCTTACCGGTCGCCGTCACTTTAAAGCGCTTCTTAGCGCTTGATTTCGTTTTCATTTTTGGCATTTCCGYCTCCTCTTTCGGGTCGGTAGAATGTGCGACTCGGCATGCCATTGTGGCCGGACGCACAGRTGAAGTTCGGGCGTATAGGCCGCGTGCGCCTTGCTGGCAAGCGAAATATGGTCCGGTTAGCGAATGATTTTCGCTACAACCTTTACAAACACGTCCGGGAAGTTTTCAACCGAATAGGTATTGGGTTGCTGAATGATTACCCAGCTAACCATCGCACCACCCACCATAAATAAAACGGTYGCAGCACGAGGCGAACGCCCGGCAGAAAAAGCACTGATCAACGAAGGGATTGCCAGCACCCCAATAATTACCCCAAATACCAATATTATATCGTTGTTCAAAATACGCTCCTGTTCGACCTGGTTCGATTATTCAGGATCAGAACTGAAAATCAACCTTTCATCGCAAGGTGCAATCCGCAGGATATTCGTTGATCCCGGTTGGTTGAACGGAATACCGGCAATGACAACGATGAAATCATGTTCTTTTGCAAAGCCTTCGTTCAGGGCTGCTCGCGCCGCATTKACCACTGCGGTTTTAAAGCGATCCACATCACCGGTTATCACACAGTGCATCCCCCAGCTAAGCGCCAGACGGCGGGCCGTGCGCTGCCGCGACGTCAGCGCAATAATTGGTACGTGCGGTCGTTCCCGCCCGGTCAGCAGTGCCGTTGTCCCGGATTCTGAAAAACAACATATTGCTTTAATGTCAGTGGTTTCTGCAATCTCGCGCGCTGCCAAAACGATCGCGTCCGCCACGGTTTCTTTAATACCGGCRCGGCTGGCATCCAAAACTTCRCGGTAGGTCGGATCGCTTTCCACCTCRATGGCTACGTTGTCCATGGTGGTTACAGCTTCRATCGGATARTCCCCGGCRGCAGATTCCGCAGATAACATAATCGCGTCAGCACCCTCATAGATTGCTGCTGCCACATCTGATACTTCGGCGCGGGTTGGCACCGGGCTTTCGATCATGCTTTCCAGCATCTGCGTCGCCACAATCACCGGTTTGGCAGCAGAGCGACAGGCCCGAACCAGTCGTTTCTGAATTGGCGGTACATTTTGAACCGGCAACTCAACGCCAAGGTCACCACGGGCCACCATGATCCCGTCGGACACTTTCAGAATCTCAGCGAACGCATCTACCGCTGAAGGTTTTTCAATCTTTGACAGGATAAAGGCGCGACCCTTGGCCAACTCGCGTGCCTCTTCAACATCGGCGGCGCGCTGCACGAAAGACAAAGCCAGCCAGTCAACACCCAGTTCACACACAAATTCCAGATCCCGACGGTCCTTCTCCGAAAGTGCGGCCAGTGGCAGCACAACATCAGGCACATTCACCCCCTTATGGTTAGAAATTGTTCCCCCAAAGATAACTTCGCAATCTGCAGAATCAGGTCCACATTCCTTAACCTCAAGCCGTATCTTTCCATCATTGACCAACAAGCTGGCCCCCGGCACCAGCACATCAAAAATTTCCTTGTGTGGCAGGCATACCCGGGTCGTGTCGCCCTCGGCCACGTCCAGATCCAGCCGGAACGACTGACCTACTTCCAGCTCTTCTTCGCCATTGGCAAATTTACCAACCCGCAGCTTTGGCCCCTGAAGATCGGCCAGAATAGCAATCGGTCGCCCGGTATCCTTTTCAATCTTGCGGATTATCTGATGGCGCGCACGGATTTCGTCATGCTCACCATGGCTCATGTTCAGACGGAAAACATCTGCACCCGCTTCAAACAAAGCGCGAATAGTTCTGTAATCATTTGATGCCGGGCCCAGTGTAGCCACAATTTTTACGTTCCGAAGGCGTCTTAGCATGCCTCGTTCCTTATTTGTTTCAGTGTCATGTGGGCCAACGCCCGGTATGGCGGAAATCAATTGGTGTTACAACTGGTGCTTGGCGCAGGTTTTGAATATCCAGAGCCRACACAACCTTAAAGAATCTCAATGACACATAAAGCTTTCGAAATTATCGGCGAAAACCGACCCGCGCGCTGGCTGATCGCCTGTGACCATGCCTCAAATTTTGTGCCGACCGATGTGAACAACGGCGATCTTGGCCTGGGCCCGGAAAACATGGGCCGCCACATCGCCTATGACRTTGGCGCAGCCGGTGTTACCCGCCATTTGGCGGAGCTGCTGAACGCCCCCGCGATCTTGGGGACGTTTTCCCGGCTGGTGATTGACCCGAACCGCGGCGAAGATGACCCGACCCTGATGATGCGGGTCTATGACGGYACYATAATCCCCGGAAATCGCYAYGYMGATGCRGSCGAAATCGARCGCCGCGCYGCCAGYTAYTAYCGCCCCTACCACGMRGCCTACGCAAAAYTGGCCRCMCGYCAGGACAAYACMATCATYGTCGCCGTCCACAGCTTTACSCCGCGCCTGAAYTCCGGCCACCCRCGSCCCTGGCAYATCGGSYTGCTRTTCGCKGGCGAYACCCGYCTGTCRCAGCCMYTGCTGGARCGRYTGCGCRCTGAACCKGATCTGTGCGTCGGCGCGAATGAGCCCTAYGCAGGCCAYYTGCCCGGTGAYGCSGTTGACCGYCACGCGCTGTTGCCCGGTCGCCCAAATGTGCTGCTGGAAATCCGCCAGGACCTGATCGAAGACGAAGCCGGTCAGCTTGAATGGGCCGCCCGGCTTGCGCCGATGATGCAGGATGTGCTGAAATCAGCGAAATTCTAAACCACCGGAGACGCCACAATGGATGACCAAACCCGAATTGAGCTGGAGGCGGCYGCCTTTCGCCGTCTGCAAAAACACCTGATGGAAGACCGCRCTGACGTGCAAAAYATCGACATGATGAACCTGACCGGCTTTTGCCGCAACTGCCTGTCGCGCTGGTATCAGGAAGCCGCAAATAATCGCGACTTTGAAATGAGCAAGGACGAGGGCCGCGAAGCATTTTACGGCATGCCCTACAGCAACTGGAAGGCCCAGTATCAGACCGAGGCCAGTGCTGAAAAGCAGGCGGCGTTCAAGGTGGCGTTCGCGGAAAATGTCGGAAAACCGGGCCGCTGATCCAGTACTGCTATCCAGGCTTCTGATGGATCAGCCCCAGAAAAACCCGAACAAACCTAACCATATCACCTCGACAACCGCCTCAACCACAAACCCTGACGATGGCAGAATCAGTCCTCAGGTGCCCATCAATGATCTGTGTCATGGCCAGATGGGCCGAAAATTGGTAATCTGATGCCGTAGCGTGGGCTAACTCCCTAACTCTTCCGCAAAGGTATGGGTCTGTGGCAACAATTCAGCAAATACTCAATCAAAAGGGTTCCACCGTTCTGAGCGTCGGACCAGATGACAGTGTGTTCGATGCCATAAAGACGATGGCGACGAGTAATATCGGGTCGCTAGTGGTCTTAGAAGGTGAAAAAGTGGTCGGTATTTTCACCGAGAGACACTATGCACGGAACGTGTTTCTAAAGGGCAGGTCATCACCGAAAACCACTGTGAAAGAAATCATGTCCAAACACGTCATTTACGCGACACCGGATCAGTCGGTAGAAGAATGTATGGCGGTGATGTCCGATAAACATGTGCGTCATCTTCCGGTACTCGACGGGAACGATCTTGTCGGCATTATTTCGATTGGGGATCTCGTAGAGAGCATCATTGGCGATCAGAAATTCGTTATTGATCAACTGGTGCACTATATCTCAAGCTAGATCGCTACAGCGTGTCCTCATATCGCCGCTTTTCGGCTTTCATCCAGATAGATTTCCCGCAACCGCAGCGCCACTTTTCCGGGCTTTCCATCCCCCAGTTTCACCCCGTCAATCTCCACCACCGGCATCACAAAGGCGCTGGCCGAGGTCACAAACGCCTCATCCGCATCCTGCGCTTCCGCAATCGAAAACGCCCGTTCTTCCACCTCCATCTGCGCCTCTTTTGCATAGCGCAAAACAGCCGCCCGGGTGATACCGTGCAGGATGTCATTCGACAGGTGTCGCGTGATGATCTTACCGTTTTTCACGATATAGGCGTTGTTGCTGGTGCCCTCAGTCACCACCCCGTCTTCCACTAGCCAGGCGTCACCAGCACCCGCCTTTTGCGCCATCATTTTCCCCATGCTGGGGTACAAAAGCTGTACCGTCTTAATATCGCGCCGCCCCCAGCGGAGATCTTCGATTGATATAACCGACATCCCGATTTTAGCCGCAGGGTTATCTGCAAGCCCTGGTTTTGATTGGGTAAATAGCACCAATGTCGATGGTGTTGTGGCCGGATCAGGAAATACAAAGTCCCTGTCACCGGGCGATCCCCGCGTGACCTGAAGATAGATCAGTCCATCCACAATATCGTTGCGCTTCACCAACTCGCGATGGATGGCCAGAAGTTCATCCATATCCACAGGTGCCGCCATATCCAGCTCGCTGAGTGAGCGCGTCAGCCGCGCCGCGTGACCGTCAAATGCAATCAGCTTTCCATCCAGCACGGAAGTAACTTCATAAACCCCGTCCGCCATCAAAAACCCCCGATCAAAGATCGATATTTTTGCATCTTCCTCGGGCAGATATTCTCCGTTTACATATACGGTCCGGCTCATCTATCTCTCCTCAACCCCAAAGCGCTACACTAGGTGGATACACCCCGGCATCATCATATTTCAACGCGTTATCACGGTCTTGAGCCAATAACAGTGGCCCGTCAAGATCAACAAATTCGACACCTTGTGCCACCAAAACCGCCGGTGCCATCGCCAAAGATGATCCCACCATACAACCCACCATTACCCCATAGCCTTCTGTAACAGCTTTATTTTTAAGTGCCAGCGCCTCGGTCAACCC